>DATDFH010000308.1:0-4339 GCA_036522715.1 Verrucomicrobiia bacterium | reverse complement strand
CCGCACGCCGCGGTCCTCGATGTCGAGGTCACGTTGGAGGCGTTTCTGAATCTGGTAGGCGAGGAGCATGTTCCGCTCGTCGAATTTATTTCCAGGCATGGCACCCGTCTCGGCGCCCTCGCCCCGCGCGTTGGTGGAACTGGCCTTCGCAGGGGTGAGGCAATAAACCTCGGACCCCTTCGCGTCGCGCGAGGCGCCGCCGTAGCTGTTGAAGTGCAGGCTCACGAACAAATCCGCCCCGCGCCGCCGCGCGATGTCCGGCCGGTCATACAGCTCGACGAACGAATCGCCGCTGCGGGTCATCACCACTTTGACCCCGGACGCTGTGAGCACATCGCGCACTTCCTGGGCGAGCCGGAGCGTGTAGTTTTTTTCCTGCAACCTGCCTTCGACGTTGCCGGTGTCCTTGCCGCCATGGCCCGCGTCGAGGCAGATCGTGCGGATGCGTTTCCCCGGCGGATTCTTGGGCGGGAACAACACGGGTTGCACGGCCGTCTGAAGATCGAGCGCGGTGATGTAGGCGGAACCGCTTCGCTTCGCGATCGGGTGCGAGAGATGCACGGTGATGCCGTCGAGTTCGCACTTGCGCGAGTCGGTTTCAAAATGCAGCCGCGCCCAGCGATTGGTGACCATCACCACCGGCGAGCCGGTCGTGTAGCGGACGGAAAAATTGCCGGCCCGCGCCCAGTCTTCGAGGCGGACGTAGGAATGGCCGTAGAGTTCGGTGCGGGGAAGTCTGCTGATCGACGCCTGTGCCTGCGCGCCGATCACGGCGCACACCAGCACGAGCGCTGAGACAAGCCAACGCATGAAGTCCGCGCACTGTGCCATGTGGCGCGCGCGGTTCAAGGGAAATGCCGCCGCGCTGCGGAAAAGCCGCAGCCGCGGGTGAAAACCGTTGACGCTCCGCTTGCGCGCTCCCTAGATTGGCGTGTCCTATTGGACGCAATTTTGATGTGATTTTTAACGCATGAGCGCCACTGCCACCGCCTCCTCCGCCAAGGGCCTCGAAGGCATCATCGCCGCCAACACCCGCCTCAGTGATGTCCGCGGCGACATCGGCCAGTTGATTTATTGCGGCTACGACATCAACGAACTCGCTGGCCAGGTGAGCTACGAAGAGGTCGTTCATCTGCTCTTCCACAATCACCTGCCCAGCCGCAAGGAACTCGCCGAACTCAAAGGCACGCTCGCCGGCTACCGCGAACTGCCCAAGGGCGTCATCGACATCATCAAAAAGTTTCCTAAGACCACGCCGCCCATGCACGCGTTGCGCACAGCGGTCTCGGCGCTCGGCTGCTTCGATACCACGTGCGACGACGATTCGATGGATGCGCAGCGTCGCAAAGCGCTGCGGTTGATCGCACAGGTGCCGGTTTGCGTCGCCTACTTTCACCGTCACCGGCAGAAGAAGGAATTGTTTCATCCCGATCCGACGCTCGGCGAGGCGGCGAACTTCCTCTTCATGATCAATGGCGAGAAGCCCAATCACGAAATGGTGGACACGATGGACATGTGCTACGTGCTCCACGCCGACCACGGCATGAACGCCTCGACGTTCAGCGCGCGCGTGACCATCGCGACGTTGAGCGACATGTATTCGGCGATCACCACGGCCATCGGCACGCTCAAGGGTCCGCTTCACGGCGGCGCGAACGAGGGCGTCATCAAGATGCTCCAGGAAATCGGCTCGCTCGAAAAGGTGGACGAGTACATCGACGACGCGCTGGCCAACAAGCGCAAGATCATGGGCATCGGCCATCGCATCTACAAAGTGCTCGACCCACGCGCGCCGCACCTCAAGCGCATGGCGCAGATTCTCAGCGCCAAGCTCGGCGATCCGAAGTGGATCCAGATGTCCGAGCGCATCGCCGAGCTGATGCTTCAAAAGAAGCACCTCCACGCGAACGTGGATTTCTACTCGGCCACGGTCTATTACTCGCTCGGAGTCCCGACCGACCTGTTTACTCCGATTTTCGCCATTGCGCGCACCAGCGGTTGGACCGCGCACGTGCTCGAGCAGCTCGCCGACAACCGCCTCATCCGGCCACAGTCCGTTTACACCGGGGCAACGGGACTGAAGGTTGTGCCGGTGGAGCAACGGTGACCATTTCCCGATTCGATGTTTGGTGTTCGACGTTGGATTTGATGTTCAACTGCTGAAAACCGAAACATCGAACACTGAACATCGAACATCGAAATTTCCCGCGAATGAACATACACGAATATCAAGCCAAGCAGTTGCTCAAGCAGTTTGGCGTCACTGTCCCCGAGGGGGCGCCGTGCAAGACCGTCGATGAAGCCAAGGCCGCCGCGGAAAGGATTTTCGCCGCCGGCCACAAGCTCTCCGTGGTGAAATCCCAAATCCACGCGGGCGGTCGCGGCAAAGGCACTTTCAAGGACGGCTTCAAGGGCGGCGTGAAGCTCGCCAGGTCCGCCGAGGAAGCCACCGCGCACGCCAAGGCGATGCTCGGCAACACGCTCGTCACGAAGCAGACCGGCCCCGATGGCCGCGTCGTCAGCACCGTGCTCATCGCCGCCGCCGAGGACATCAAGAAGGAGTTCTACCTCGCCGTGCTGCTCGATCGCGCGGTGAGCAAGCCGCTCATCATGGCCAGCACCGAAGGCGGCGTGGACATCGAGGAAGTTGCCGAGAAGACGCCGGAGAAAATCATCAAGGAACACATCGACCCCGCGATGGGTTTCCAGCCGTGGCAGGGCCGCAAGATCGCCGCTGCGCTCGGCCTCAAAGGCGACCTCGCCGGCCAATGCGCGAAACTTCTCGCCGGCGTTTACAAGACCTGGTGGGAGTGCGACGCCTCGATGGTCGAGATCAATCCGCTCTGCATCTGCGTCGGTGCCGACGGCAAGGAGAAGCTTGTCGCAGTCGATGCCAAGATCGGCCTCGACGACAACGCGCTCTACCGCCACAAGGACATCCAGGAGATGCGCGACCTCGCCGAGGAATCGCCGCTGGAAATCGAGGAGAGCAAGCACGCGCTCAATTACATCAAGCTCGACGGTTCCATCGCCTGCCTCGTCAACGGCGCCGGGCTCGCGATGGCCACGATGGACATCATCCAGCATTTCGGCGGCAGCCCTGCGAACTTCCTCGACGTGGGCGGCGGCGCGAGCAAGGAGCAGGTCACCGCCGCATTCAAGATCATCCTCAGCGACCCGCACGTGAAGGCGATCTTCGTAAACATTTTCGGCGGCATCATGGATTGCAACGTCATTGCCACCGGCATCGTCGCCGCGGTGAAGGAAACACACCTGAGCCTGCCGCTCGTTGTCCGGCTTGAAGGCAACAACGTCGCCGCCGGCAAGAAGACCCTGGCCGAGAGCGGCCTCACGATCATCAGCGGCGACTCGATGGCCGACGCCGCTCAGAAGGTCGTGAAGACTGTGAAGTGATCATCACTGAGGACGATGGCCAGGGGCACGGAAGAACTGCCGGTCGCGAAACCCGGCGAATTGCGGAAGTTCCAGCAATTGGTGGAACTCCAAAGCCAGCTCGTGGAAGTGGCTCGAAAAAATGAACAGGCAGAAAAAGAATGTGACGCCCTTTGGCGTGAACTGGAGCGCAACGCGCGGAAGCCGCGGCAAATCAGCGCCGGCGCGGGAACCCTTGCCGTCCGGTTGCTGCGATTGCGCCGGCAACTGCTCGCCGATTTGCGCGCACGAATCAGCGGCACTCGCGCGCGCGAAGCCGTGATGCGGCTTTCCCCGAAGTAAGCGACCCGCCTGACATGCTCAACGTCATCGAGATCGCCTTCAGTTGTTACCCGGTCATTGACATGGCTCGGGCGCGCAAGTTTTACGAAGGCGTGCTCGGCTTGAAGCCGACCTACCACGCGGGCCAGCCGGGCGGCATGGAGTGGGTGGAATACGATGTCGCGAACGGCACGCTCTCGCTCGGTGCGGGCGCGTCGGACTGGAAACCAACACCCACTGGCTGCTCGGTGGGCCTCGAAATGGAAGACTTCGACGCAGCCATCGCGCATCTGAAGGCCAACGGCGTGAAGTTCAAGATGGAACCGTTTCCCACACCCGTTTGCCGCATGGCGTTCATCTACGACACCGAGGGCAACCTGATTTGCATCCACAAGCGCAATCCCGGACACCACTGACTACGAAACACCGAACTCTAATCACTGATTTCCCATGGCCATCCTCGTCAAACCCGACACCAAGGTTCTCGTCCAAGGCATCACCGGCGAATTCGGCGGGCGCCACGCCAAGCTCTCGATTGATTACGGCTCGCAAGTCGTCGCCGGCGTTACGCCCGGCAAAGGTGGGCAGTTCTTCGAGCACGGCGGTAAAAAGGTGCCGATCTTTG
>DATDFH010000307.1:0-6797 GCA_036522715.1 Verrucomicrobiia bacterium | reverse complement strand
AACTGCCCCCACTCGCCAGCAGCCATCGGCCAGCGCGCCGTCAACCGGTCGTTCTCGTGCCGGATGCTGACCTCGCACCGCTGCGAGTAAGCGGACAAATCGACGGCAGGATTCTGCGCCTGCACGGCGAGCGCGCCTGCGACGCTGGCGGCACACAACCACTTCACGAGCCTGGGCGCCGTTGGAGGTTCTAACTCCGTGCGCGTGCGGATCATGCCGCAGCGTAGTTCGGGCGGGCCGCCTGTGTCACACGTGAACTTTGACTTTGCCGGGCGCGCACGGTAGCGATTGCGCATGACCGACGAATCAAACGGCGCGGGGGAACCGCCCTCGGTGCTCGGAAAGTTTTCGTCTGAAAATCCGAACCCGGTCCTGCGCGTGTCGCGCGAGGGAACAATTCTTTACGCGAACGGTGCCGGCTCGCGCCTGCTGCCGGCGTCGCTGTGCGCGCTTGGCCAGCCGTTGCCTGAGTTTCTACAGCGGTTCATCGTTGAGTCCACCGGCCAGGGCAATTCGCGCGATCTCGAAGTCGAGGCCGATGGGCGCTTCTTTTCGTTCTCGATCACGCCGGTGAAGGACGCCGACTTCGTTTACCTTTACGGGCACGACATCACGCGGCTGAAGAAAACGGAAATGGAGTTGATCGGCTTGAAGGAACAGGCGCAGAACCTCGCGCTGCGCGACGCGCTGACCGGCCTGCCTAATCGCACGCTGCTGGAGGACCGTCTCGGCCAGGCGATGGCGCAATGTTCCCGCTACCGCAAGAAACTGGCGGTCGTGTTCATCGACCTCGACAACTTCAAACAGATCAACGACGCGCACGGCCACCGCGCCGGCGACCAGGCGTTGATCGAAGTGGCGCGCCGACTCCAGTCGTCTGTGCGCAAGACCGACACGGTGGCGCGTTGGGGTGGCGACGAAATCATCCTGCTGCTGCCCGACGTGACCGATGCGGAACAGGCGCGGGCGACCTGCGAACGCATCAAGCGCAAGGTGCAGGAGGATTTCACCGACGCGCCAATGCCCGCGCCGCTGACGTTGAGCATGGGCGTCGCGCTGTTTCCCGAGGATGCCTCGCGACCGGAGACGTTGCTGGAGCAAGCCGACGCGGCGCTTTACCTGGCCAAGACGCGCGGGCGCGACCAGGTGGTCCTCTTCGGCGAATCGGAGGCGCGCGATTCCTTCCAGCAGAAAGCCAGCCTGTCCGCGTTGCTCAAGCAGGCGGTGGCCGAAAACAAAATCCAGGTGCAATACCAGCCGATCGTCGATGCGCGCACGGGCTGTGTGGCGGGCGTCGAGGCGCTGGCGTTGTGGCACGACGAGGCGATCGGTCGGATTTTGCCGGCGACGTTTGTGTCGCTGGCGGAGAACATGGGGTTGATCTCGGAACTTGGTCGGCGCGTACTGGAACAGGCGGTGCGGCAACTGGGCCTGTGGCAACAGGACGGTCTGGACCTCTCGCTTTCGGTGAACATCTCCATCCGGCAGATTTTCCAGTCGAATTTTCTGGCCGAGTTGCAACGACTCACGGCTGCGCACAAGGTCCTGCCGCAGCGACTCGTCCTCGAACTGACCGAGAGCCAGTCGCTCCTGGGACTGGCGTTGGAGGGGAAACGGCTGAGCGAACTGGCGCAGGGCGGCTTCCGGATTTCGATCGATGATTTCGGGCAGGGCTACTCGTCGTTCGCGCGCCTGCACGATCTGCCGGTGCACGAGTTGAAGATCGACCGGGAATTTGTGCGCAACCTGGAAACCGAAAAGGGGCGGCGGCTGGTGCACGCGATGGTCGAGATGGCGCGCGTGTTGGGGATCGAGACGGTGGCCGAAGGCGTGGAGACGGAGTGCGAGATGGCGCGAGTAAAGGCCCTCGGTGTGGACCGGATGCAGGGCTACTACTTTGCGCGGCCGATGCCGGGGCCGGAGATGACGGCGGCGCTCAAGTCGCGCGCGAACTGGTGGCCGCAGTAGATCTTGGCCGCCACCGGAGCACCGGCGTCGAAACTTACTGCACGATGTGCGGAGTGACGAAGATGACCAGTTCCTTCTTCTGGTTGGCCTTGAGTGTGCCGGTGAAGAGCTTGCCGAGCCAGGGGATGTCGCCAAGAAGGGGGACCTTGGTGGCGTTGTTGGCCTTTTGAGTCTGGATCAAGCCGCCCAGGACGACCGTGGTGCCATCACGCACGCGAACGAGCGTGGAAGCCTGCTTGGTGTCCAGATCAGGCGCAGTGGCGCCCGAGCCGCCGGTTCCGCCGCCGCCTCCGCCGCCTCCGCCGCCGCTTGCAATCGCCACGACCGACTTCAAACTGGTGAGCACTGGAGAGACATCCAGAGAAATCCACTCATCACTGGAAATCTGCGGGGTGATCGAGAGGATGGTGCCGATCGTGACCGAGTTGACGACGGTCTGTTGCAGGACGGTGGAGGTTCCGGCAGTCGTGCCGGGAACAATGGTAGTGGTGGTATTAAAGAACGGCACCTCTTCACCGACCTTGATCAGCGCGGTCTGATTATTCAGCGTCCGAATGCGCGGCGTGGAGATCACTTCGACAATTCCCTGCTGTTGGAGTGCATTGACCGCGGCTGCGGTATTGAAGTTCTCAAAGACCAGCGTGGTGGGGTTTCCCCCGGGCGTTGTTGAAAGCGAAGTGCCGATGATGCCGAGCCGGTTCACGCCGCCGAGGGCAGAGTCTTGAAGTTGCGCCCCGCCGATCGGGACTGGCAACGTCGAGGTGCCGATTCCCAGCGAGCCGCCGTAGGCTTTGGCGACGTGGACCCAATCGACACCAAATTGGAACTGGTCGCTGAGTGTCACGTCGTAAAGTTTGGCCTCGATATCCACCTGTCGGTGGACACTGATGTCCACGCTGGCGAGGTAATTCTCCACTCTTTTAAGTGCGGAAGGCCGGTCAGTGATCTGGATGATGCCGGCGGTCTTGTTGATCGACAGGGAATGTTTGCCGGCGTCGGTGAGCATGAACCCGATCTCTTCGATCATCTCCTTCCAGAAATCGACCGGGTTGTCTGCCGTGAGATCCACGGACGAGCTGGCGGTGCTGAACGAGGTGCTGCCGCCGCCGGAACTGCCACCGCCCGCGCCACCGCCTCCGGAGCCGCCGCCACCACCGCCGCCGCCACCAGATCCACCGCCGCCTGCTCCACCAGAGGTGCCGGAGCCGAGCGTGGCCGTACTTTTGCCGATGCCTTTTCGCGACAGGCGCAAATAATCGACGGTGAACATCCGTGTCTGCGCTGCGCGCACACGGATCAACCCGCCCTCGTCGGCCCACGAGAAGTCGTGCGCTTCGAGCAGCGCCTGCATTACTTTATCGAGTGGTAAGTCGTAAAGGTCCACGGTGACCTGACCGGTTACGCCCAGGTCCGCGACGATATTGAGGCCGTTGGCGCGGGCAAACGTCGCGAGCGCCGTTTTCAACTCCAAGCCCTCCGCGCGGAACGAATAGAGCGTGCGCCCACCGGCAATCTTTTCAGTCGTCGCGGCAGCGACTGAAGGCTGCGGCGTTGCCGCCGGTGCGGGCGGGTTGGTCTGCTGCGACTCGGCCAGTCGCTTGATCAATGCCGCGCGTGCACGCGCTTCCACGGTTGCCCAATCCTCGACGGTTCCAGCCGTGTTGGTTTGTGTGGTCTGGGCTGGCAGCGACGGCGCGATTAGGGCGACTCCGACCGAGAGGAGCAGAAAGGCCCGTTCCAACAGGGTCGCGTTTCGATTCAGAGCAGGTTTCATATCAATTTTTGGCCACGAGTTGAAAAGTGAAGTTGGGGCGAAGGCGTGCAATGGCGTTGGTTCTTGTTCATTTCGGGTTCCCCAATAGTTGTAGCGCTGCTTGCGCATCCGGGTTGCCTTGCGCAGCTGATTTTTCGAGCCAGAAACGCGCCTTTGTATCGTCTTTAGGAATCCCGTCGCCATCGCGATAGCGGCGGCCTAAGAGGTATTGGGCCGACGCGCGCCCTCGTTCCGCGGCGTCCATCTCGAACAGACTCCGTTGTGCGCTTGCTTGGCTGGCTCGGGCAGACCGGTCCGCGATTTCCTGGGCAGCCTGTTGCTTGAGCGATTCAATCTGAGCTTCGAGTTTCTCGATTGCTTCCCTCGGAGGCGCGCATGGCACGCCATAGTCATACGCCCGAACAGTTTTTTTTGCTCCAGACACGGCAATATATGATTCAGTGCCGGCGTATTTGCACAAGACCGGTGGCAATGGCTCATCGTCGACCAAATCCATTGGGACGTTTTTGACAATCAACGCTTGAGCTTCGGTTGCCGTTAAATACGTTCCGTTGGATAAAACCTGTATGACCTTGCCACGAATCGTTGTCCAACTCGGATCAATTGTCGCGTCGTTCGTGACTCCACCAACGACTCTGTAGTCGTGTATCCTGTAAAAGTTTGCCCGCATTTCTTGGCCGGGATCGAATCCCAACTGTTCGCGACCACCTTGGCCGTGCATCCACACTGAGTCGCTTCCAATCGTGTCGATTTGAAATCCCAAGATACTTTCGCCCTCTCCGAGAATCGCACCACCACCGCTCTTTTTGAAAACTACCGCGAGATTGCTGCCGGTCTGGCGCCAGATCGCCTTCAGTGTCAATAATTCCGTTGCCGATGGAGGGCGGTTCGTATCGAGCGTCCGCCTGGTGTTGACCTGGAACGGATCGCGGCGCGGGGAGCCGTTGAATGCCCAGCCGACCTGGTTCAAGTCGATGCTCGCAGCCGGCTCAATCTTTCGCTGTGCGGAAGCGGACGCGGGATCGGCCGGTTTCGTTTCGGTGTTCTTCGGAGCAGTCGCGGCAGCCGGAACGCCGACGGACACTGCGGGCGGCGGCGCAGCGGCGGGCACGTTGCGCTTCAACGTCGGAGCCACAACGTTGAAGTAAACAAATGCCGCCGCGACGAGCGCGAGCGCGCCGACGACATAAGGGTTTTGAAGCAGCTTCATTTACGGCACGCTCTCCTGCGACCACATCTGAATTCCGACCCGCGCTTCGCTGACGGAATTGGAACGGCCGCTCACTGAAAACTCGACCAGATCCACGCGACGCTTTTGCGTGGTGAGACTCTGGGTGAAATTCAGAAGCTGTTGGTAAGGTGAATTGGTCGCGATGCCGAGCGCGGGCGCCTTGAGGTCCACGCTCGCGGCGGAGATGACGAATCGTTTGCTCGGCAGCGGCGAGGGTTGCGTTTTCGGCGGTTGCGGGCTGACGCTCAACGTGAATCCGCCCGACTGCTGTTTCAATTCCTGCTGCCAGCCGTTCAACTCATCGGGGCCGGAGAACAACCGCTCGCGCGCCGCCGTGGACGCCTTGCCGATGCGCTCGGCCTCGGCTGCATTCCAGCGCGACTCCAGTTGGAACACGTCGTCCTCGAACTTGGACACCTTCCCGTTCTGTTCTTCAAGCGCCTTCTCCAGCGGGCGGAGACGGTTGACGCTCCACCAGACCAACGCCATCGAGCCGGCAAACACGCCCAGCAACGCCAGCCGGATGCCCGTGTCCCGGAGCACACCGGGCGAAATGTTTTTCCAGAAACTTTTCATCGCATGACCCCCACGATGGTGAACTCATTCTCTTTCCCGAAGCGCACGCCAATGGGGGAACTGCTCTCACCGGCCTTCGGAGCGCCGCCCGCCGGTGTGTCGTCGGTGACCTTCACGTGGAACGGACCTTTGACCAGCGTGGTCGCCAGTGTCCTCACCGCTTCGGTGAGCGGCGCATTGGTCGCCGATGCGACGCCCGGCTGCAACGTGCCGGAAATCTCCACCCACCACAGGTCGTCCGCGCGCTTCAGGCTGACGTGCGTGAGCAGCAGATTCGACGGCACGTGATCGCCGAGATAGCCGAGGAACCATCCCGGCACCGGCTTGACCTCCTGCTCGCTGACGACTTTCACGAAGTCGCGCTGTTGCTGAAAAATTTCCTCGCGCTGCTGCAACTGCGCGCGTCGCGCCACCAGCGCTTCAATGCGCGGCCGGAGTTTTTCAATCTGCCGCGCCCGGTCCTTCGCCAGTGCCTGGATGACGCCGGCGGTGATGAGCGCGGCCAGGGCCAGCGCGCCGATGACCACCGATGTCACCCGTAGAAACAGCCGCCGCTGCGGCGCCTGAAGTTGCTCAGTGCTGACCAGGTTGCTCGTGTCGTCGGGAGCGAGACCGAGCACGCCCTGGTTCCAATGGAACGGCCCGGGGACGGGGATGACGTTGGCCACCAGCTTCACCGCTTCCTGCACGGCGGAAATCTGCTTCTCCGCGCCCTCGCCCAGGAGCCACACGCTGTTGACGATCACCCCGAAATGCTGCCGCACGTAGAGGATCGTGCGGTTGAGATCCACGTTCACGCGGTCGGGATGCGTGTTCCAACTGCTGTTGATCGAGCGGGCGAGGTAAATCCGCCCATCCTTGCCACCGATGACGACGTTGATGGCGCCGTTGGTTTCGGCGGCCAGCAACGCGACCTCGTCCGGTTGCAGCGGAAGTTCGCCCAGGTGCCGGGCGAGAATCGCGCTGACCGGGAAGACCTTGGTCAGCCGCAAATCCGCCTGCACGCAGCCTTGCGCCAGTTCGTCGAGGAACGGCTTGGGAAAATAATGCAGCACCACGCCGCTGGCGTTCTTCGTGGGCACCGTGGTCTGAAAACTGGACGCGGCCTCGGTGCCGAACGTCTTGAGTTGCCGGACGCGGCGCGCGAGGAAGCGTTGCAGGTTGCGGCCCTTGATCGGCGGCGTTTCCACCAGCGAACACACCAGCCGCGGATGCGCCGCCACCAGGGCGACGTTCACCCCTTCGTAC
>DATDFH010000306.1:0-3746 GCA_036522715.1 Verrucomicrobiia bacterium | reverse complement strand
GCGATGCCGAGCGCGCGGTAGATCGTCGCGTGGAGGTCGGTGATGTTCACGGGATCCTTCACCGCCTTGCACGGGCGTTCGTCCGCGGTCACGCCGCGGACATACCCGCGCTTCATGCCTCCGCCGAAAAGGAGCACGCTGCCGGCCGCGGTGAAGTGGCGGTGCATGCCATAGTACTTCGGGTCGTTGATCACCGTCGGCACCTCGACCTGGTCCTTCACGCCCTTCTCGGGCTTGCCCTCGACCATCATGTCGCGGCTGAACTCGCTCGCCAGCACGATGAGCGTGCGGTCGAGCAGCCCGCGCTCTTCGAGGTCGCGCACGAGCTGGGCGACGGGCGCATCGATCATCCGCTTCATCGAGACGAGGCGGGAGTTGCCGTTCTCGTGCGTGTCCCAGTTGAGGAACGGGATGTATTCGGTGGTCACCTCGATGAAGCGCGCGCCGACCTCGCACAAACGCCGCGCGAGCAGACAGCCGAGGCCGAAGCGGCCGATCATGCCCTCCTCATACTTCGCGCCAAAACGGTCGCGCGGCGTGTCGAAGCGCGTGCCGGGCTGGAAGGCGGGGAAATATTTGCGTGTGTTGGCGACTGGCTCGAGCGCCAGGTCGAATGCCTTCGCCGCAGGCGAGCTCAAGAGGCGATGCGCATTGTCCATCGCGCGCAGGAGAGACTCCTTCTGGTAACCGCTGCCGTGCTGCCCGATGGGGCTGGCTTCAAGGAGTTTCTTGTAAGCCGCGTTGCGGTCGGCGAAACGACTCTCGCTCATCCCCGCAGGCGGGCGCACGGCGTCGGCGGCCTGCTCGGGGAACGCGACGTTGAACGGGCCGTATTCGCTGCCGAGAAAACCGGCGGTGGTGAACGCCTTCAACTCCTCGCCCTCGCCGAGATCGAAGCGCTGGCCAATGTTGATGAACGCGGGCACCGCCGGATTGAGCGGCCCAAGCGTGCGCGAAATCCATGAGCCGAGATGCGGCGCGGCAACGGTCTGCGGCGGCACGTAGCCGGTGTGCCAGTGGAACTGGTGCCGCGAGTGGAGGATGAAGCCGAGGTCCGCCGCCTGCACGGTGCGCACCAACGTGGCGCGATCCATCACCTTCGCGAGGCTCTCCAGGCCCTCGGAGAGTTTGATGTGGTCCACCGCTGTGTCGATCGCCGGAAAGGTGCTGAGAACCTTGTTGGGATCGAGGCCCGCTTCGTAGGGCGTGTAGCGCTTGGGATCGAATGTCTCGGTGTGCGCCATGCCGCCGGCCATCCACAGCACGATCACGCGGTCGGCGGTCGGCTTGATTTTTTCGACCTCGTCGGCGCCGAACAATGCGCGCGGCGCGCCCGCAGCCAGTGCGCCAAGCGTCGCGGCGGAGGCGGTCTTGAGGAAATCGCGGCGCGAGGTGGCGCATCCCGCCGCGCGCGCGTTCGTTTGTTGGGTGAACCAGTTGATGTTCATGGCGCGTTCAGTAAATGAGTTGAAACTCCGGCAGCATCGCCAACGACCAGAGCAAATCTTCCACGCCATCGGGCTTCGCGGGTGAACCAATCACTTGCGCGGCCACTTTACGTTCGGCGGGGGTGGGCTTGCGGCTGACGGCCTGAAGATAGAGCGCGTCAATCACATCTCCGGACTTGGATTTCTCCGCGAGCAGCTTGATCGCGGCCTGCTTCAATAAATTCGCAAGCGTGCCGCCGTTGGTCAGTTCGAGCGCCTGCAACGTGGTCGCGATGCTCTGCCGCACGGTGACGATCTGCTCGCGATTGGGGCGACCAAGCGCCACCATCAACGGGTCGGCGGCGACGAGCGAGGCGCGTTGCACAGGCAAGGTGTCCTTCTCCGCGGCGGCGGTTTCCATGAACTTCTGGCCGAGCTTCCACGGCGCCATGTCCGCGGGGCCAAGCTCGACGGCGGGAGCGGACGCCTTTCCCTTGCCAGCCGTCCACGCGGCGTCGCTGACAAAATCCATGACCGCTTTCTTCGCTCGCACGCGCCCATACAACAGCACCCCGGCGGGGTTGTCCGACTCTGGCGTAAGTTCGGAGGCGATGGGGCGGCGGCCGTTAGGCTGAAGATTGACGGCGGTGACCGTGAGGACGTTGGTGCCCTTTTTCAAAACGCGCCCCGCGTCGAAAAACTCCGGGCTGATGCTGTTGCGCGAGCGGCCGACGTTCTTGCCATTGATGGTCAGCGTGAATTCGTTGTCCGCGACGAGCGTGACGAACGCTTCGACGGGCGTCTCTGCGAGCACAATCGTGCGGTGGAAATCCACCGAGGCGGGCTTCGTTTTCCTGTCTGCGCCGGCTTCGTTCCAAATCCATTTTGGCTCCAACGGCAGCTTCACACTGCTCACTTCCCCAAGCGCAGCGGCGCGGTTCAAGTTCGCGTCGGCCTTGGGATAATTCATCCCGGCCACAGCCATCACGGCATCAGTGAACTGCTCTGCGCTGAGGCGGCGCACCGCGGGACCGCGGAAGACGTAGTCCTCGACCTTTTCGCCGAGGTTCACCGCCGGCTGCTGATACGCGCGCGAGCTGAGGATGCGCGCCATCGTATGCTTGAGATCGAAAGCGTGCGCAGCGAGGTCTTCGGCGAGCCAGTCGAGCAACGCGGAATTCCACGCGGGCTTGTCCATTTCGTCCACCGGCTCGACGAGTCCCCAGCCCATGAACTTTTGCCAGAGGCGGTTGACGATCGTGCGCGAAAGGCGGCCGTTGTTCTTTCCCGTAAGCGCGTCGGCCAGCTGCTTTGTGCGCGCAGACTTGTCGGCGTTGGCGTCAATCACACCGAGCTCACTGTAGAGAAATTTCACTTTGGCCACATGGCCGCTGGGCTTGTCGCACTCGGCGATTTCCAACGGGCCGTCGGCGTAAACCGCCGCGAGGCCGTAGGAATCCTGGAGCGTGTATTCGTTGATGAAGCTGTCATGGCAACTCGCGCACTTGAGGTTGACGCCGAGGAAGACCTGCGAGATGCCCTGCGCGGCCTGCATCGGCGGGACCATGCTGGCGTTGACGGCGCCGCGCCACACGATGCCGCGCGTGAAGCCCTCGGCCTCGGCGTTGGGATTGACGAGCTGCGCGACAAACAGGTCGTAGGACACGTTGCGCGCGAGCGCGGTGTAGAGCCAGCCGGTGATCTGCTTGCGCCCACCGTCGATGTAGCCGGTGCCCTTGTAATCGTTCCGGAGCATATCATTCCAGAACGTGAGCCAGTGCTCGGCGTAGGCCTGATTGTTGGCGAGCAACCTTCCCACAAGCTTCGCGCGCTTGTCCGGCGATTTGTCCGCGAGAAACTTCTCCAGCTCAACCGGTGGCGGCAACAGACCGATCGTGTCGAGCCACGCGCGCCGCGCGAACGTCCGGTCGTCCACGGGCCTGGCCCACTTCACCTTGTTCTTCGCGAAATAAAAGTCGACGAAGCGGTCCACAGGATTCTCCAGCCCATTCTTCGCCGGTGGGACGGCAGCGACGCGTGGTGTGAGATTCGCCGGCTCGTGTTTGAAGAACGTGATCTCCTTCGGCCACGGCATTCCCTGGTCAATCCACGCGCGGACGATCGCCACCTGCTCCTTCGTCAGCTTCTTGCCCTTGGCCGGCATGACGTTGTCAGCGTTCAGCCCGGAAACGGTCTCGATCAACAGGCTTTCCCCGCTCCGACCTTTCACCGCGACCACGCCGGAGTCGCCGCCTTTCAGAAACTTCTCGCGCGTCTCGATGCTGAGCCCGCCCTTGTCCTTCCCGCGCGCGTGGCACT
>DATDFH010000305.1:0-8647 GCA_036522715.1 Verrucomicrobiia bacterium | reverse complement strand
ATGGGAATTGTTATGACGGCGTTTTCCGCCGCCGCCGCGGTGGGCGTTCCGTTTGGGCTGCGACTGGCGCAAGATTTCCGCTGGGAGGCGCCGTTCTTCATGCTGGCCGGCATCGCGGGCGGAGTGTGGGCGATTGCGTTTCTCCGCCTGCCCGCAGTGCGCGGACATTTGGAGAACGGACACGCGCGACGTGCATTCGCCGAATTGTTGACTGACGGGAACGCCGGGCGCGCGCTGCTGTTCATGGCGACGATGGTGCTCGGCCATTTTGCGATCATCCCGCTGCTGTCGCCCTACCTCGTCGCGAATGCCGGCTTGCCGGAACGCGATCTGTTCCTCGTCTATTTCACCGGCGGCGTGCTGACCGTGTTCACCGCGCCGGTGATCGGCAGGCTGGCCGACCGGCTCGGACGCTTCCGAGTTTTCGCCGCGCTGGTGTCCGTGGCGTGCATCGTGACGCTCGCCATCACGCACTCGGGCCGGCGTCCGGTCTGGGCGGTGCTGGTGTTGGCGGGGTTGTTTTTCGTCTTCGCGAGCGGACGTTTCGTGCCGGGCCAGGCGATCATGACGCTCGCCGTGCCCGCGTCGCGCCGCGGTGCGTTCATGAGCCTCAGCGGCGTCGCGCGTGATCTTACAATGGGCGTCGCGTCGAGCTTGGGTGGCTGGATTGTTGCGAAGGCTCCGTCCGGGGAGTTGTTGAATTTTCACTGGCTCGGCTGGATGGCGGTGGTGGCCAGCATCGCGAGCGTCTCGCTGGCGGGCCGCGTGCGCGTCAATGAAGCAACCGGGCTGAAGCCGGTTCGCGCCGACGCCTTCGCCGAACGGCCGTTGGAACCGCAGACGTGAGCGACCTCCGCGCCGGAAGAAATTGAATCATGAAACCAACCATCGAAATCAACGGAACGAACTTCGAGAGCAAAGTTCTGAACTCCCGTAGAGACCGTGAGCAAGAGCAGTTCAACCTGATTCCCGGACTTCGCATTTGACCGCCGGGTTGAGGGTTGGGAATAACATGGCCGATCAGTCCGAGATCGCCATGAAGAGGCATACGCATCCGAATTTTCGGACACTTCGCGCTTCTTTTTCCGACAGCGCATCCTGACTCAGACCCAGAGGCCCTGCAGCTTGTCCTTGTCCGCCAGGCCGAGCGGGAATTTCTTGCTGAGCGGATGATCGGCAATTCCCGCGAATTGCCGCAGCGCTTCGTGAACGTGCTCGGGCCGGACACGGATTCCGTTCTCCCTGTCACAGGCGAGCGTCTGCGGCTGGAGCGGCACGGCGAACTGCTTTTCATCGGTCGCGCCGATCACTCGATTGCCGCGAATGCGCGAACCGAGGAACATCACCGAACCGATGGACCAATGGTCCTTGCCGTTGCCGCCATTGTAATTGGGCGCGCGGCCCATTTCGCTCTGAACGACCACGACGAGCTTCTCGCGAATCTTCAACTCCTCCGCGCGCCGGATCGTGTAGGCAATGCCCTCCAGAAACTCGGGGATCAACTTCATCTGGTCCCGGTCGTTGTTCGCGTGGCTGTCGAACTGGCCGATGCTCAGGTTCGCCGAGACGCACACACCCGCCTTGAACGACGCGAGCGCGATCTCGGCCTGCTGCGCCAGGCGTTCCTTCGGGATGCTCGCGGGGATGTGCGGCGTGACGCGTTGCAGCGCCTTCGAGTTGACCTGCGCCGCGTAAAGCATGCCCTCGGCTCGTTCGAGGCGCGGCAGGAGCGGTTGCGTCGCACGGGCGGCCCGTTGTCCGGCCAACGCCTGTTCGATGCGTACGAGCGCGAAATCATCGTGATAGGGCGAGCGCTCGCTGCCCTCGATGTGGTCGGCGTTGGCGATTCTCTTCAGCGAAGGCAGATAGGGAATGCGCGCCATCGCCACGATGTTTCCGGTGGCGGAATAATTTCCAAACGTGAGGAACGACAGCGGGCAAGCCGGGCCTTTGCACGCGGCGACGAGCGCGGCAAAGGTCGGATACGCCAGGCTGTCGAGTTTGCCCGTGGCCATGTAGCGCGCGCCGGGCGAATGGTTGTTCACCGAGTAATCGAGGCCGTTGACCACAAGCAGTTCGCCGCCGAACTCGGCGAAGAATTCCTCGTTGCTCATTCCGCCGGTCTTGTGCTTCGCGGTCGGCGCGAATTTATGCGCGCCCCTTGTGAGGATGTCGTCCTCCTGGTAGAGGCGGTTGATGCCGCCGATGCCTTTGGGGTCCATGAGGTAGGTCGTGTCCCAGCCGCCCGAGGCGTTGAACACGATGTAGAACGGCCCGTCGTAGGGCGGCGCTTCCTTCACAGCCGCGCGCGCCAGCGACGCGAGACCGCCCGGGCAGGCGAAACCGAGTCCAACGAGGCCGCAGACTTTCAGGAACTCTCGACGCGCGTCATTCATAAAGGAATTCGTGTTGGCGCAGCAGGTAGGTCACAACGGCCCGCCACGCGCGAACTGTGTAATTCGGATCAGGTATCGGCGCGAGCAGGCCCTGACGGCAGGAGTAAATTTCCTCGGCGCCGCTGCGCTTGCTCGCGACAGCGTTACTCACGATGCCGGCAAAAAGTTTGAACGTGCGCTCCACCTCGGGCGAACCCTCTCGGTCGATACGGCCCAGCACGCGCTCGTGAAGATGGACAATCGCGCGACGAATCTTCGCGTCGGCTTCGGGCGATGAGTAGGGCAGCACGTCTGGCTCGATGCCCGGGAAGAGTTTTCGCTCCGCCGGCTTGCGACTGAAGTCGAGCGCGGTCTGCCGGCACGCGACATCGTTGGCGAGGATGCGCTGGATCGCGCCCATTGCGCCGCTCGGATCAGGGGCGCGCTCGGTGACTTCCTTGGAGTCGATGCCCCCGTAGAGCATCGCCATCTGGTCGTTGAGCCGCCCCCAACGTTCACCAAAGACGGCGGCGACTTTCCGCTCGACCTGCTCGGGCGCAAGCATCCGCACCACACCGATGTCGTCCAGTTCCGCGCGGCGCGCCGGATTCGACGCAGCGGAGGCGAGCCCGTCGGCGCGGTAGAAATCGGAGACGATCCAGTCCTTGAGGACGTTCTTGAAGTTGAAGCCCGTTTGCGCGAAACGCGCGGCGATGGCTTCGGTTTGTTTGCGTTGCTCCTGATACGCCCGGCGCTTCTCGGCGTAGAGCGGGTCGTCGAGTTCCTTGGGCGGCTGGAGCACTTTGCGGCCGCTCAGGATGTAATAGGCGTGCTCGACCATCGCGACGGCGAAGCGCGGGTCCTTGGCAGTGTGCTCGCCGAGCCATTGCAACGCGCGCCAGCGTTCGCCGGCCGGCAGGTCCTCGCCCTCGAAGCCGGGACCGAACATATCCGTGAACCATCCGCCCTTGCGCCGGCCGTAAACGCCTTCACCGGCAAAACGCCAATAGTCCTGGAACAGCCCCGCAACCGGATCGATCGTCTTGTGGCACACGACGCATTCGCTCGCTTCCAAGGTCGGCACTTTGTATTTCGCGGTCACCGCCGCGGCGTCGGAAACACGCGCGGCGAGTTCAAGCACATCCACGCCGAGGAAATGCAGAAAATAAACTCGCGCGCGCTGCCGATTGCGGTTCGTGTCGGTCGTCGGGTAACGGCAGAGATATTGAAACGTGCTCAGCAATCCTGCGTGCGGGTAGAAGCCCGTGACGGAGTCCTGGTCCTGAGAGCGGTTGCGGCCTTTGAGCGCATGGAGCCGCACGGGGATGTATTCAAAACCATTGTCGAGATTTTTGAACTTCCCCTTCACCTCCTCAAAGATTCCGTAACCGCGCGCTGTGTAGGGCGTGACCATGATGTAGTCGGCCGTGACGATTTCCGTGAAGGGCCGGTCATTGCGCACGATGTACTCGATGAGTTTCATCGGCTCGCCGTGAAGCGCCTCACGATATTCCCGCGCCAACCGATAGCTGGCCTGCTTCCGTTCCCGCTCGTCGGCAATTTGGCTGAGCTCGAACTTTTGATACCAATGCCGCTGCGGGAAGTGGTCATACGACAGGAAGGTCTGGTCCGCGTTCCCATCCGCGCCGACGGTGAGGAAGATGTCGTTGAACCCTTCGCGCAGCCGGTCGTAGAACGCATCCTCCGTCATCAATTCATCAAGAATCGTCGGCAGTGCCTTCAGCCCGTCGCGCTTCACGGCGGCGAATTCGGCCTCCGTCGGTAGCCGGCCCGAGAGCGAAAGCGTCACGCGACGCAGCAACTTCCGGTCGTCGAGCATCACGATGCCATCGAAAAACGGCGGCGCGTTCTTGTCCCCGGCCACTTCGCGCGCCCTCCACGCCGACGGCGGAACATTTACGCGCCGGACAAAATCCGCGAGGATACGGTAACCGGCGGAGTCAGACAGCAGGACCCGCTTGCCGCCGTGCTTGATCTCGCCGGTCGCCTTGAGCAGGAGTCTGGATCGCCCGCCTTCTTTCAGCCGAGCCATCTGCGTGAATGCGCTCCAGTTCTGCCGCATCGCCTCGTCGCGCGCGGCGCCCTGACTGCGGGACGTATCGAGCAGGACGAATTTGCTGTCCTCGGCGTCGCCTCCGGCCTTGTGGCATTTCACACACTCTAGCGCGCCGACCTTTGCCCAAACCTCGTCGCTGAAATAAGGATCCATGGCGGCGCACCCGGCCCCGGTGTAAGGCTTCAACGCCTCGCCGCGCGCGCCGGCGGTGAGGAGTGCCACGGCGACCAGCACGGAAAAACTGGAGCGAACGGGCGGCATGGTGGTTGGCAGGTTTGGACGAACAAAGCCGTCATTCAATCTAAACTTTTCTCGTAGCGACCCGGGGCGCATCCTCAGCGCGTGTTGCCCAAATCAACCTTTCCTTCCGAGAGACGGAATCGTTTTGGTGGCACGGACGCCGCGTGGCGCATCGACTTGACTCTCGAAGGACACCTACGCGGCTGCGATTTGACCGTCTCAGTCGAGCATCGTCGCCAATGCAGAATTGTCGTCCGCAAAATGAAACTCGTCATTTGCTCGGTTGCAGTAGTTACGTGTCTCGTTGGAATGCGTGCCAGCGGCGCGGGCGTTGCGCGCGGGCGCCCAAATATCCTCTTCATCATGACGGACCAGCAGCGCTGGGATTGCGTGGGCGCGAACGGGAATGCGATCATTAAAACGCCGCACATGGACCGGCTCGCCGCGCGTGGGGCGAACTTCACGCACGCATTCGTGGCGTCGCCGGTGTGCGTTCCGTCGCGCATCAGTTTTTTCACGGGCCGTTACGCGCATTCGCACCGCAACCGCGTGAATTACACCCCGCTGGATCGCTCGGAGGTTTTGCTCCAGGCGCGCCTGAAGGAGGCGGGCTATCGTACCGCGTCGGTCGGCAAGCTCCACTACACTCCACCGACGCCCGAGGAGGCGCGGCGCACGGGCTTTGACATCGTCGAACTGCACGACAGCGCGCCGTTCACCGACCGTTGGTCCGACTACGTGAAATGGCGGCAGGCGAACGATCCGAAGAAAGCCCTCAGCTACCACGCCACGGCAAAAGACATCGCTCCGGGGAAGAATCCGTTTCGCGCCGCGCTCGATGCGGACTTCACGGAGACCGGCTGGGCCGGCTTGCGTGCGCGGCATTGGGTGAAGGAACTGGCGAAGGGGCCGCAGCCGTTCTTCCTGCACGTTTCGTTTTGGAAGCCGCATTCGCCCTACGAAGTCGCCGCGCCTTACGACGCGATGTACGACGGCGTGGAGATTCCGATCCCCGACACGGTCAGCGCGGAGGCCGTGCAGCAACTTCCGCTGCCGCTACAAAAGCTCGCCACGCGCAATGCCAACGGCGCGTCAAGGTTCGACCGTGAGCGGCTCCAGTGGGCCTACCGCAGCTACTACGGCACAATCACACACGTGGATCACGAGATCGGCCTGCTCCTCGACGCGCTCGAAGGCACCGGCAAGGCCGCGAACACGCTCATCGTGTTCAGCTCCGATCACGGCGACCAGTTGTTCGAGCACGGCATCACGGACAAGAACTGCTTCTTCGAGCCGTCGGTGCGCGTGCCGTTCATGGTGAGCTTGCCGGGCCGCATCAAGCCGGCACGTTACGACCAGCTCATCGAGACGGTGGACTTGCTGCCGACGCTCTTTGAGTTCATCGGCCTGCCCGAGCCGCGCGAGCTTCAGGGACGGAGCTTCGCGCCGCTCATCGCGGACATCGGCCGCACCTACGAACCGCACGACGCGGTCTTCAGCGAGAACGTCATTCCCGAAGTGATCACCGGCGGAAAACTGGACATGCCCTTTGAAAAGGGCAAAGGCGTGGGCGGCATCCGGCATCCCGACGCGAAGACGGTCCGCACCGGGCGCTGGAAATACTGCTACTACCCCGACGGCTACGCGGAGCTTTACGACGTGCAGGCCGACCCGCACGAGCACACGAACCTCGCGGGCCGCGCTGAAATGCGCGACGCGGAATTTGATCTGCGCACGCGCCTGCTCAACTGGATGATCAACAGCACCGAGACCGACCAGATCCAGCCGCGCTGGTTGATTCCGGAGCAGAAGAAGTGATCGCTGGCTTGGGCGCATGTTGAGAAGACCCTGAAGATGTTGAATTCCAGTCCTGTTGCCTGGCGTTGCCGCCCGCCTTTGAGGAGGCGCACGAGAAGGCCGCCGGGACGCGCGAGTAAACGCGAAGCCAATCATCCCTGCGCGGGCGGACTCGAAGGGGTTCGCCCGCTTCGTTTTCAGGGCAGCGGTGGCGACGGGGCTGGCTCAAGAACCATGCAGTAGGAAGCCACCTGACTCCACCGATCATGGCATTTCCTCTCAATTGATTGGCTGATCCAAATCCATAGGATGAGTTTCCGAATGTTCGGAAGCTCAATCCGAAAGCTCGGAACGTCCAAACCAGAGCGGGGAAAGCCATTCTGCAGACTCGGAACGCCAAAACCAGAGCTGGGAAAGCCACTCCGAAAACTCGGAACGGCCAAACCAAAGCGGGGAAAGCCATTCTGCAGAGTCGGAACGCCTAAACCGGTGTTGGGAAGCTCGTTCCGAAAACTCGGAACGGGCAAACCAACGATTTTGACGGGTTCCGGCGACCGGGAGTGGTCAAAAAGGAGCCACCCCAGCCCGATCCGGCCTCAGGCGGCGCGGACGACGGCCTTGCGCAGCGCGGTGAAGACGCGCGCGAGGGAGACGGGCCTTTTGGACTGCGGGGGCAAGCGAAGCGCGACCCCGCTTTTTCGGTGCTACCTCGGTCCTTCAACGGTGCCACAGCGCCGTCGACGCTACGCTCTGCCGGCGCACTCCAAAAAACCGCCGGTCGCCGGAAGGGGTGCGGCAGAGCAAAACCTTGAGCGACGTGTTACGGGAATAGTCCTTCACAGAAATTCGCAGGTCTGGTTTCATCAAGGCATGTTCAGCCAAAGGTTTCCCGAAGTCAGCCGTGCACGCGCCCGTGCACGCCCTGCGGCCTAATACCATGTTAGGCATATCGCGCATGGCACTTCTCGTTCCGTTTTTCTTGGTTGCCTACCTCGCTGGCGTTTTCGGTCTCATCTGGTTTGACCTCCACGTTCTTGATCTTGGAGACCCAAAGTTCAAAACCTCCGTGGATATTTATTTCCCTCTTTGGTCGGCTTTCTATTCACCAGCCGTCATTGCCGCTCTGGTGTTTCTGTGGCGCTCACGAGGGCAGGGTTGGCGTTTGTGGCGGTTGGCTGGGCTGTATCTCACGCTCATTCTTGTAGCATTGGAAGTGTCGTTCCCGCTCGACACTGGCTGGACCGTGTTGTTGCTGGAGTTTGCGATACTGGGCTTTCTGTTCTGGAAGATTCAGAATATTACGGAGAGGATTGGATATGCCTAACCATGCGCTACAGCGAGCCCGGCGGGAGCGTCGTGGTTGCAATCGTTGCGTCCCGTGCGCCGGGTCGCTGAGCTTGGGTCGTTGACTAGGCCACTTCGCACCATGCTGAACGCCCGTGATGCAGTTGCTTTTATTGAAACGGCCCGGCAGCAGCGGAGACCGGTTCTCGGAGTTGATTCGTTCATTGTCACCGAGACCACCACGCAGCCGTTGATGGAGCACATTCTTGATTTGTCAGTCGGCGGTTTGCCTGCCGATACTTGGTCAGAGGCCCGGCGATTCGTGGAGCAGCGGAGAGATTCGGGTTTCATGTTTGAGGTTGTTGTATGAGAGACACGCGGCCTAACAACGCGCGAGTTTGTGTGAAAACGTTTCGGGCTGCTTGAGTGCGCGGCGGCGGCGCGCTGAGGACAGCGCGCTCTACCAACCTTGGTTACGGGAATAGTCCTTCACAGAAACTCGCAGGTCTGGTTTCATCAAGTCATGTTCAGCCAAAGGTTTCCCGAAGTCAGCCGTGCACGCGCCCGTGCACGCCCTGCGGCTTAATAACAATGTTAGGCCGCTTCAGGAGCACGTAATGCGACCCCTTCGATATTCCATCAACGTCACGCTGGACGGTTGCTGCGATCATCGTGCAGGTTCCACGGATGAAGAGTTGCATCGCTACTGGACCGAGCACCTCGCCCAGGCCGATGCCCTCCTCTTTGGCCGGGTGATTTACGAAATGATGGAGGCGGCATGGCGGCAGCCAGCGCAGACGGGAGTGAGACCTGATTGGATGCAGCCCTGGATGCAACCCTTCGCCCGAACGATCGACGCGGCGAAGAAGTATGT
>DATDFH010000304.1:0-5444 GCA_036522715.1 Verrucomicrobiia bacterium | reverse complement strand
GATTGGACTGAATGTCCGTGCTCACAACCAAGCTCGAAACTGCCGCTCCCGAGACGGTGGTGCCGGCCTGATTCCCAAATTATGCTCCCAACTGTTCGCCAATCGTTGTCGTTGAAACAAGCACCCCCGTGAACAGTCTCGCGCACCCAATCACAAAGAATCCAGAGTCGGAAACGGCCCCGGCGCAGGCAACCGCTGGCGTGGCGACCCGCTTGGAGGCCAACCCACAGGCGACCCAGGCGTTGCTCGTCGGCTTGGTGGTGACGGGATTGCTGATGTTTGGCGACCGGCCTTCGGCGCTGGCCCGCGCTGCAAGCGTTGGTGTGGGGCTGAGTCTGGCGTGCTCGTTCTGGATCGAGGCGAAGCGTGGCTGGCTGAACCTTTTGCGGGCGGACCTCGTCGCCTTGGTGGCGCTCTACTTTCTAACCTTCTTTGAGTTTCTCGTGCCCCAGCCGACGTTCGATGTCCTGGTGCCGGAAGCGCGACTGATCAGGCCCGGCATTTACGCCGGCCTTCTGGGTTTCGCGATGCTGGCCATTGGACGGCACTTTGTGAGTCCCCGGTTGGAACGCTGGCGGCTCGTCGAGGTCGAGTTGCCGCCGGGGTCGCTGCTGTTTCTCTTCTGGTTGTCGTTCGCCCTCGGTTACTTTCACATGCTGCTGGCCGTAAACTTTAACCCCGTCGAGATGGTCTCCTATTTCTTCAAGGGGCGTTTCGACGCTCCTTGGCAACGGGGGCAATTTGGCGATGCCAAGGCCCTGCTTGCGGAAATCGGCGCGATGCTTTACCTGGTGCCGCCGCTCGCGGGCGTCATCCTTGCTCGTTCGAAGTCATACGAAAAACCGACTGTGGTCTTGGTGCTGTTTGCTCTCCTCTTCACCCTCTTCTACGGTTTCAGCACCGGAACGCGCAACATTATCGGCTCCTATCTGGTGACCTTCGTCGCAAGTTTTACGTTCGCTTCACCCAAGGGCGCCCGGCGACGTAGTTTCCTCGTCGGCGGCCTGGCGCTGGGCATCCTGCTGGTGGCCACTTATTATGGAGTGCGCTTTCGTGAAAAAGGCCTTGGAGACTACGCCAAGTCGGACAACGACGTCGTCTTCGGAGGAAAGACCATGGCGACCGCTGCTGAGATGGGTGAGCCTGAAATGTCCGTTTTCGTTGATAATAATCTGTACGTGATTGCGCAGTTGACTGAAATCTTTCCTTCAACCGTCCCGTATCTTGGATGGAAGGTTCCCTACTACGTTCTCATCCGGGTCATTCCGCGCGCTCTCTGGCTCGACAAGCCGCTTTGCCTGGATCGCGGTGCCGATTACTATCTGGGCGAGTCTGCCGCAACGACGATCGCCTCCACCTTCATCGGCGAGAGCTACATGGGAGCGGGTTGGGTCGGCATCGCCCTGGCCGGTTTCGCCTTTGGCTACCTCACCATGTATTGGACCCGCAAGGCGTTCTCACTTCAGTCGTATTTCGGGGTCCTCATCTATGGCTCGGGGTTCATGGCCGTCGCCATGTCGATGCGCAGTCTTTATGAGTTGCCAGTCACGCTTATGCCAACCTTGGGCGCAGTCGTGGTCGGCTGGTTCCTCACCCGCAATGTGGGTCCCGGTCGCGGCGCCGCCGCTTGAGTTCTCTCCCCACCGGTCGCCGAGTGTTGCTCACATTTTCCGCTTTCGTGAACTGCCATCTGTGCTAATCGGCGTTCATCTGCGGTTCAAACTCCTCCCTCTCGGTGCCGGCGGTCCATAGTCTATTTCAGCTTTCGCTTGATGTCCTCTCGCCCGTCAGTCGCCGTCATCACCAACCAGACCTCGCCGTATCAGGTCGAGTTCATGGATGCGATCGCGCGCGAGGCGGCGGTGAATCTGCGGGTGGTCTATCTCCATTCGCAACGCCCGGGGCGGAATTGGAGCCAGCCGGCCATCAATCACCCGCATGTGATCCTCGACGGCGACCGCGCGCGGCTCGGCGACGCGTTCAAGTGGGTGAGCGAGTTGGACCTCGTGGTGATCGGCTACTACCGCGATGCGCTGGCGCAGGAGTTGATCCGGCGGCGCGCGGGGCAGGGGACGCCGTGGTGCTTTTGGGGCGAGCGGCCGGGGGTGACAAACCTCGGCTGGGCCGGGGCGATCTATCGTCGCTGGAAACTGCGCTGGCTGCATCGTTCGCGGGCGGGTATCTGGGGCATCGGCGGGTTTGCCCTCGACCGCTACCGCCGCGAGTTCGGACTGGCGCGGGTTTACTGCAACGTGCCCTACTTTTCCAATCTCTCGCGTTTCCAATCCGCGCAACTGCGGAACTTCTCTGGCGCGCCAGGAATAATTCTGTATTCCGGTTCCTTCATTGAACGCAAAGGCGTGGACTTGCTGGCGCGGGCGTTTCGGCAGGTCTCAAACGCCTGTCCGAACCTGCGGCTCGTTCTTCTGGGAGATGGCCCGTTGCGTGCGCAGTTGGAACGGGATCTCGCCGCTTGCGCCGCACGTGTCACCTTCGCGGGCTTCAAGGATTGGTCGGAGTTGCCGAAATTTTACCATGAGGCTGACGTGCTCTGCGTGCCTTCGCGCCACGACGGCTGGGGCTTGGTGGTTCCCGAAGGTCTGGCCGCCGGCCTGCCGGTCATCGGCACGCGGCGAACGGGCGCCGCATTGGAATTGATCACGCCTGATTCCAACGGCTGGCTCATTGATGCCGGGGACGCGCAACAACTCGCCGCAACCCTCGAAAAAGTGTCGGCGCTTTCCGGCGACCGGCTCCGCGAATTCTCCAACGCGGCACTGGCGACGGTGTCCCATCACACGCTCGAAGACGGCGTGAAACGATTCAATGGCGCCGTCGCCGCCACGCTCGCGGCTTGGAACTAAATCGATGCTCGTCATCTCTCGACACCACGGGCGCGTCCGGACTGCGAATATGCTGGCGACGATTCTCCCTCGGCCTCCGGGAGCGGGTCGAGGGGAGGGCGATCCTGCCGGGGATCACGGTCCTTTGGTATGAGGATTCTCCACATCCAGGGCATCTTTTCGCCGGAGCACGGCGGGCCTGCGCATTCGCTCGCGAACTACTGTGTTGGACAGGCGCGCCGCGGACATGAAGTCAGCGCGTGGGTGCTCGAAGGTTTCCGCCACACGTCGTCCGCCATCCGTCTGCCCCCGCCGGTGAAGACGGTTGTTCATCGCGTGGGCTTTCCTGCCGCGCTCGGTCGCTCCGCGGAAATGCGTCGGCATCTTGCGACGCTTGAGACTCCCGATGTAATCCACCTCCACGGCGCGTGGCTCCGCGCGATGCATTACGGGGCAGCCGAGGCGCGTCGCCGCGGTGTGCCATGTCTCGTCGAAGTGATGGGCATGTACGAACCATGGGGACTCCGGCAAAAGTGGCCACGCAAGCGGATTGCACGTTGGTGGTTTCAAGACTCGATCTTGCGCGACGCCGCCTGCCTCCACGTCAATTCCGCCCGCGAAGGCGAGCATCTTCGCCAGCTCGGATTCACCGCGCCGCTCGCCGTGATCCCGGTCGGCGTTGACACGGACTCCGTCGCTGAGCGTCAGCGCGCGTTGCCGGAAACCAGTCCGTGGCCGGAACTCCACGGCCGGCTCTTCTTCCTCTACCTTTCGCGGCTCCACGAAAAAAAAGGGATCGAGTTGTTGCTGAACTCGTGGGCTGCGCTCGCTCCGCAGTTTGCGGGCTCAACGTTGCTCGTTGCCGGGACGGGCGAACCGGATTACGTCGCGCACTGCAAACGATTGGCGGCCGACCTCGGAATCGCCGACCGCTGTCTCTGGGCCGGCCGCGTGACGGAGGAGCAGAAAGCCTGGGCGCTTTCCAACGCCGCGTTTTTTACGCTGCCCAGTTACTCGGAGAATTTCGGCAACATCGTCGCCGAGGCGCTGGCGCACGGCACGCCCGTGATCACCACCGACGCGACGCCGTGGGAGGCGGTGCGCGAACGTGGCTGCGGTTGGATCGCGTCGCCTTCCGCCGGCGGCCTCTCGGGCGCGCTGGAGCACGCGTTGCAGAGCGACCGCGCAACGCTCAAGGCAATGGGCGCGCGCGGACGCGAGTGGAGCTGCAAGGTCTTCTCCCTCTCGCACGTGCTGGATTCGCTCGATCAGACCTGCCTCTGGCTGACGGGCCGTGGCGCGAAACCGGATTGCGTCACCGGCTGATTGAATGCAGAGCGGCTCTCCAGAAGTGATCGACAACCACTGCGGAAACCAGCCCGTAACGCGCGGCCTTTTTTTCCGTCGCCGTCGGATCGTGCTTTGGTCGGTTGCGCTGGGGGCAACCATCGGCACCGTGCTGACCGCGGTCCTGTTGTGGTTCTCACCCGAACTGTTCCTCGTCGAATCGCCGCCGCGCGCTGCGGACGCCATTATCGTGCTGGGCGGCGGACTCGAGGACCGGGCGCGCCACGGCGCGAAGCTTTTTCGCGAGGGTTTTGCGCCGCTCCTCTTCGTGACCGGCCACGGGGATTGCGCGGAGAACGTCGGCTATCTGCGGAAAGGCGGCGTGCCCGATTCCGCGATGCGGCTCGAATGCAATTCGCGCAGCACCATGGAGAACATCCGCTTCATCCGCCCGATGCTGCGCGAGGCCGGAGTGCACCGTGCGTTGCTGGTGACCACCTGGTTCCACTCGCGCCGCGCGCTGGCGACCTTTCGGGCGGTCGCCCCCGAAGTTGAGTTCGTTCCCACGCCGACGCATTTCTGGCTCAACAAAGAGGGCCACCCGATGCCGGGTGTCTGGTCAAAGGTCGCGAGGGAATACCTGAAGGTCCCTTGGTATTTCATCCGCCACGGCATTTCCCCGAGGCTGGAAGCCGCGCCCGTGTCCGCAAATTGACCCGCATCTCCGCCCTCCGCTTTTCCACCCGCCTCATCCGACACTTCGCATGGTAATTCTTGGAATCAACGCCTTCCACGGTGACGCCTCCGCCGCCCTCATTCTGGATGGCAAACTGGTCGCGGCAGTCGAGGAGGAACGGTTCAACCGCATCAAGCACTGGGCCGGCTTCCCCGCCGAATCGATTCGCTACTGCCTGGAAACCGCCGGCGTCTCCGCCGAGCAGGTGGATCACGTCGCCATCTCGTTCAACCCGCGCGCAAATTTCCTCAAGCGCCTTGGCTTCGTGCTCGCGCACCGGCCGTCGGCGCGCGCGATCCTCGACCGCGTCAAACGCCAGGGCAAGACGCTCGGACTGGAGGATCAGTTCGCCGCCGCAGTGGGCGTCGAGCGGTCGCGGTTGCGCGCGCGTTTCCACCGCATCGAACATCATCACACGCATGTCGCGGCGGGCTTTCTCGTGTCGCCATTCGACGAGGCGGCGGTGTTGTCGGTCGATGGAATGGGGGACTTTACCAGTGTGTTGACCGCGCACGCGCGCGGCACCGACTGGCAGGAGATCAGCCGCGTGCACTACCCGCACTCGCTGGGTTTTCTCT
>DATDFH010000303.1:0-4757 GCA_036522715.1 Verrucomicrobiia bacterium | reverse complement strand
GTCGCGAAAACATCGAACACCCGTGGAGCATCCCCGACGACATCCACGCCGCAGTGGACCTCGAAGCGGGCCGCGACATGGGCCGTCTCTGGCGATTGACGCCACCTGACTTCAAGCCCGGCAAACCACCGCACCTCGGCAGCGCGAGCAGCGCCGAACTCGTCGCGACGCTGGAGAACCCAAATTCATGGTGGCGCGAAACCGCACAACGCCTCCTCTTCGAGCGACAGGACAAGAGCGCCGCGCTCGCTCTGCACAATTTGGCGAAGAAGAGCAAATCGCCCCAAAGCCGCCTGCACGCGCTCTGGACGCTTGAAGGTCTGAACGAACTCACCGACGACGATTTGGTGACCGGCCTAAAGGACAAATCCCCCGGCGTGCGCGAGAACGCCCTGCGTCTCGCTGAGCCGCGCCTGAAGCAATCCCCTGCCCTGTTGAGCAAAGCTCCCCTGCTGGCCACCGACGACGATGCCCGTGTTCGTTTCCAAACCGCCTTCACGCTCGGCGAAGTTTCCGACCCACGCGCATTTGATGCCCTGTCCACCATCGCCAAGCGCGACGCGAACGAGCCGTGGATTCGCACCGCCGTGTTGAGTTCCGTCGCGAATAGCAGTGAGCAGCTTCTCGCGCGTCTGCTTGCCGACCGAAAGTTCGCCGCCCAAACCAACGCCACCGAACTCATCCAGGAACTTGCACAGATTGTCGGTGTGCGCGGCAAGGCGCTGGAAATACAGCAGGTGCTCCTCGCGATTGCGCCAGCCGGCGTGCAGTCCAGCCCGGTTCAGCACGAAGTGCTCGCCGGCATTGGCGACGGCCTCAAGCGTTCCGGCAAGAGCCTCCGTCGCGCCGAGATGACCGGCGAGGCCGCGCGCGTCATTGAGACTTTGCTCGGCGACGCCGCCCACACGTGCGCCAGCGCGCGCGCCCCGCTCGAAGCCCGCACCGCCTCGATCAAGCTGCTGACTTACGACGATTTCGCCCGCGTCAAAGCCCCGCTCACCAGCCTGCTCGATCCGAGGGAATCGCAGGAAGTGCAGCGCGCCGCCATTGCCGCCACGGGCAGTTTCACCGCGCCCGAGACCGCGCCGATGCTGCTCGCCAACTGGCGCGCGCAGACGCCCGCCATCCGCGCCGAGGTCATCAACGCCATGCTTGGCGGACGTGCCCGCGTGCTGCCGCTGCTGCAAGCCATCGAGAGCGGGGCGATTCCAGCGAATCAGATTCCCTTCGCCAAGCGCGCCCTCCTGCTTCGGAACACCGATGCGAAAGTGAAGGAACTCGCGACCAAACTTTTCAGCGACTCCGCCCCCGGCTCGCGCAAGGAAATCATCGCCAAGTATCAGCCCGCGCTCTCGATGAAAGGCGACGCTGCGCGCGGCAGGAAAGTTTTCGAAACGACGTGTGCCACCTGCCATCGCGCCGGTGACGTCGGCAAGGACGTCGGCCCGAACCTCGCGACCATCCGCGTGTGGAATCCCGACCAGGTGCTCATCAACATCCTCGACCCGAACCGCGAGGTCGCACCGAACTTCGTGAGCTACACCGTTGAGACGAAGGACGGCCGGACCATCGACGGCCTCATCGCCGAGGAAAGCGCCGCAAGCGTGACGCTCAAGCGTGCCGAGGGCCTGACCGACACCGTGCTCCGCCGCGACATCGCCTCGCTCACCGGCTCCGGTCTTTCGCTGATGCCCGAAGGCGTGGAGGCCGCCATCACCGTCGAGCAGATGGCGGACTTGATTGCATTTTTGTTGTCGAGTCCGTGAACCCGCGCGACGCTCATCCGCGTGACCCAGCCTTTGACGCCCAAAGTCGCGGCGCTCGTGGAGCAAAGCTTCGATCCCGCCGCCCGTGACGAAGTCTCGCAACTGCTGGCCACGTATGCCGGCCCGGAATGCGAGCGGGTTCAACTCGACATCCTCATCCTCGCGGCTGGCGACAAAGCCAAGGTCCGTGAATTCCTTGACCGTGCCCGGCACGACTATCGCGACATCCTCTTCTGGGCCGAGTATCCCGACCAGTCGCGCCTCGACACGCCGGAGAAGCGCAAGCAGATGTTGAAACTCTTCAACTGGCTGGGCGTCGAACCGCCGGCCGGATTGAAGGCCGATTCCGAATCGTGAACCTGCGCAGTTCCATCGCCGTCATCTACCTGCTGGCTTCGCTCGTGAATGGGTTTGGTGCCGCCAATGAGTCGTTGCCACCCGTCGCGGTCGAAGGCCAACCGCTGGCGGCAAACGTTCAGCGAGTTCAACAGGCGCTCGATTACCTCGGCGCTCCGCTACCGAAAGACTTGGAAACTTCCCTCGCCGCCGCCGCGACCGCGCGCGACGCAGCGAAGCTTCAGCAACTGCTCGACCCGCACGTGTTGTGCGTCGTGGACATCAATCCCGAAGCGCGCGTGAAGGCGCAGCGCGGGCCGGCGAAGGCGAACCTGCAACAGGGCGGTTACACGCCCGCGCTGCTCAAGATCATCAACCACAACGTGAGCCTCGCGCGGCTGCACGTGACCAGTCCGCAGGCGGGGCCATCGTATGCGGGCGCGTCCAAGGGCAGCCTCGGGCGCGAGCGGCAACTGCACCTCGGGGAAAACGAGAACACGAACAAGCTGCATCGCTTCCTCGAACTCGACGTGTTCGGCGCGCCGCCGATGACGCCGAACTTGAGCGGCCTCGAAGTCGAGTATGTCATCGCGCTGATCTATTCAAGCGAGACGGGCAAGCGCGAGGCGACGCTCGCGTTCGACATCGGCCAGGGAACGCAGGACCTCGGCTTTCGCGCAGAGGTTCCGGTGCTGTTCGACGTACGTCCGGCGGTCGAAGTGAAGCTGGACATCCGCGATTACGATGGCGCGCCCACCACGGCGCGGCTGACGTTCACTGACGCGCGGGGCCACTTGTTTCCGCCACAGGCGCGGCGGCTCTCGCCGGATTTCTTTTTCCAGAAGCACATTTACCGCGCCGATGGCGACACGGTGTTGCTGCCGCCGGGTGAGCTCACGATGGAGGCCTCGCGCGGACCGGAATATCACACGGTGCGGCGCACGGTGAAGATCAGCGAGGCCGGTGCGGCGCGGCTCGCGATCCAGCTCGATCGCTGGTTCAACGCGGCGGACCACAGTTACTACAGCGGCGACCATCACATCCACGCCGCGGGTTGCGCGCACTACACATCGCCGAGCGAAGGAATGTCGCCCGAACACATGTTCCAGCAGGTCAAGGGCGAGGGGTTGAACGTCGGCTCGACGCTGATGTGGGGTTACGGGTTCGAGCATCAGCGGCAGGATTTCGCCGCGCAAATCCACCGCGTGAGCGAGCCGCTCACGCTGGTGAAATACGACGTGGAGGTCAGTGGCTTCGGCTCGGCGGCGCTCGGCCACATCTGCCTGCTGAACCTACACGAACTCGTCTATCCCGGCGCGGACGGCATCAAGGGCTGGCCGACGTGGACGACGCCGGCATTGCGCTGGACCAAGCAACAGGGCGGCTTCACCGGCTATCCGCATTCCGGCAGCGGCATGCAGGTGAATCCGGCCACGGCGGCAAAACGCCTCCTCGCGCAGGCCGACGCAAACAAGGACGGACGGCTCACGCGCGATGAGGTTGAGAGCGCGCTCTTACCCGAGCCGTTTGAAAAAATCGATGCGAACAACGACGGCGGTTTGAACGAAATCGAACTGACCGTGAGCCACGAGCGCGTGGTGAATCAACTTCCGAACGTCGCGGTCCCCGACACGGGCGGGCACGAGATTTTTGTCAGCACCGCGCTCGGCGTGTGCGATTTCATCAGCGCGATGGACACCGCGCGGCTGCTCGAATGGAACGCGTGGTATCACCTGATGAATTGCGGCTTCCCGCTCAAGGTCGCCGGCGAGACCGATTTCCCCTGCATGAGCGGCACGCGCGTCGGCCAGGGACGCACCTACGTCAAGCTCCGCGGCGATCAGAAACTCGATTACCAGGCCTGGTGCGAAGGCCTCGCGGGCGGACTCAGCTACGTAAGCGACGGCTACGCGCACGCGCCGAGTTTCACGGTCGAGGGCAAGCCTGCGGGCGAAGGGGTGCGTTTGGAAAAACCCGGTCGCGTGAAGGTGCGCGCGACCGTGGCGTTCAGTTCCGAGACGCCGCTGGAAGTCGCCTACGGCGGCGCGCAGCCGGTCGAAGGCGCGCGCATCGTCGGCGACACCGTGAACATTCACGACACCACCGGCGCGCGGCCCTACGCGGGCGGCAAACGCAAAATCGAATTGATCGTCAACGGCCAGCCCATCGCCGCGCGCGAGGTGCCGGCCGACGATCAACTCCACGAAATCACCTTCACCGCCGACATTGCCCGCAGCAGCTGGGTGGCGGTGCGGCAATTTCCGCAACTCCACTCCAACCCCGTCAACGTGCTCGTCGCCGGCCAGCCGATCCGCGCGTCGCGACAGAGCGCGCTGTGGGCCATCGCGTGCATTGATCAGCTCTGGCAGGCGCGCCACCAACGCATCTCGGTCGCCGAGCGCGACGAAGCCAAGCGCGCCTTCGAAGCCGCGAAGGAGATTTACCGGAAGATCGCGGCAGAGAGTCCGTAGCAGGCGAGGTAACGAGACTCACTCTACTTCGGGAAGATGGAGTTTCGTCACCTCGCCTGCTACGGGTCGTGTTTTACACCCGCTTTACATTTTCCCCGCGCGGGCTCATACGAGCTTTACGCACCCCGGTGAGTTTGCGCTCGACCTCAACCTGCACGCGCCATGAAAATACCCGCCATCACCT
>DATDFH010000302.1:0-2046 GCA_036522715.1 Verrucomicrobiia bacterium | reverse complement strand
GGCAGATGGCCGCAAGGTCGGACGCCTTGCCGGCGAGCCACGAAAAAAAATCGAAGTGAACAACCGCGGCGGTTAGCAAGTCCGCGGCGTAGAGGCCGTCGCGGTAACGGTAGATTTCCAGCGGGTCGGTGGAAGGAACTCGCGTGAGGTCGGTCGGCGCCATGCGCGGCGACTGTAGCCACGCGCGGCGGCGTGTCAGCGTTTTTTCGGACGAACGGTGCGCCGCATGATCGGCCGCGTCGCCGAGCGCCGCGCGACTTCCTTGAAACCCGCGTTGCGGAAGGATGAAGCGAGGCCGGTCCACGAATAAATGTCGGCGGAATTCGGATTCGCCGGTTCGACAGGATAACTCTCAATGATGCCGCCGCCGCGCCGCGCAACTTGATCCACCGCGGCGCGAACCAACGCTGCGCTCACCCCGCGCCGGCGAAAGGTCGGCGCGATGAAGAAACAACTGATCGACCACACAGGCTGGTCATCTACGCGTGCGAGTACTCGCGAACGGTCGAGGGACGGATAAGCGTCGCGACGTGCAACGGCACACCAGCCCACGGGCTGGCGATCGGAGTAGGCGAGCAGGCCGGGGACTTCATTCGCTTCCACGACTTGCTTGAAGGCTGCGCGATTTCCGGCGCCTCGGTTCGCGCGCCACTGGCCGCGCGGCAAACGCCACCACATGCACCAGCAGCCGGCGCACGCACCGCGCGGGCCAAAAAGCCTTTCCAGATCGGCCCAGCGTTCCGGCGTGAGCGGTTGGAACGTCAGGCGCGTGGGCGAAACCGTCTTGCGGGCGGACATGGTTGAATCAAAAAACCACCGCGCCGGAGAACACCAGCAAGCCGCCACTGATGACGAGGCCGCTGATGAAGGCGATGTAGGCCAGCCGCAGCAGGCGGTATTTCCGGTCGGCGAGATATTTGCCGAGCAGATAAATGTCGCGCACCTGCGCCTCATACGTCTGGCTCGGGTCGTTCATCAATTCCTCCATCGCGCCCTCGAACTTTTTGAAGTCGAGCTGCGAGAAGTCGCCGAAGAAGAGAATGTTGAACCCGCTGCTCTTCGGATCGGGTTGTGCGCCTCCGCGCCGGTTGCGCACGCGTGGCATCGCCGAAATCGCGGCGAGGAGAATCGTCACCAGACAGAAGGTGAGCAGGATCAACACAGGCCACTTGAGATGTTCCTGGGTGATGTGCGGCGCGGTGAGTCCGGCGAGCACCGACGCCATCGTCAGCAGCATGTTGGCCTTGAGATCGGCCATCGAACTGAGCTGAAGATGGTTCATGCGCGTCTGCCGCAGCATGTGGTCGAGGTGCGCGCCGGGGTGGTCGATCTTCATGGCGTCAGGAGGTCGCGGCGGCCGGCTGCGTGCCCGCGCCGAAGAGTTCCTTGAGCCAGCGCCACGCGGCCTTGAAACCCTTGATCAAGCCAATGTCGCGCACGTCGATGCCATAGAGCTTTGCCAGTTCGGCCTCGTGCGTGCGATAACGCGGCGGGAAATTGAAGTCGCTCCGCTCGCGGTCGCCTTCGATGCGCAGCAGCGACGGGTAAAGAAGCGCATTGCCCACGGCGAATTTTCCGGCGGGCACTTCGAGCACACGCTCGGCGCGCACAAGCCATGGTTTGTAACGAAACTGAAGCGTCCCGTTGTCGTTCTGCGTCAACCGGCCCCAGGTGCGGATGGGAACCTTCTCCAGCTTCCGCGCCGTGAACGCGTGCGTCTCCTTTTGCGGCGTGAAGCGTTTGCGCTTGCCGGTGATGAAATCCCACGCGAACACGCTGCCGAACACCAGCAGGCGGAACGACCAACCCGAAAGCAGCCACGCCACGAGAATCACGACCAGAGAGAGTATCGCGCCGAGCCTCGGGTCCAGCGCGGCGATCAGCGCCAGCGAACCGAGCACCGCCGTGCGCGCGGCCTTCAGCGCCGCATCCAGTCCGCCCCACGGGCTGAGCAGGATGAGCACGTTGATCGCGTGCGAGGCGAGCCACACGATCGCGAAGACCGCGATGCCAAATGGCACCGTGAGCATGTTGAGCAGCCAGCTG
>DATDFH010000301.1:0-5673 GCA_036522715.1 Verrucomicrobiia bacterium | reverse complement strand
TGAGCGACGGCAACAAGCGCAAGATGTCCGACGTGGGAATCATCAACCAGCACTACCTCATCGTCCTCAAGGGCAACGAGCAGAAGCTGGAGATCAATTCCAACCAGGAGCGCCTCCGCGTTCCCGGCGTGGACGATCCGTCGAACTTCAAGTGGTCGCCCGGTGTGTGGTATCACCTCAAGGCGCGGGTCGATGTCGCGGCCGACGGCTCCGGCATCGTGCGCGCCAAGGCGTGGAAGCGCGACGAGCCCGAGCCGGCCGGCTGGGTGATTGAAGTTCCGCACAAGCACGCGCACACCGCGGGTTCGCCCGGTCTTTATGGCTTTGCTCCGCAGGAAATGCGGGTTTACATCGACAACGTTTCTGCCACTCCCAACAAATAATTTCTGCCCACCCGAAATCTCGACGCACCATGAAAACATTCCCTGCTGTCACCGCCGCGTTGGTCGCCGCTGGCCTCGTCACCTTCACTATGCGCGCCGATGACTGGCCGCAATGGGGTGGCAACGATCCCGGCCGCAACATGTATTCACCGGCCAAGGGCCTTCCCGACAAGTTCGACCCCGGCAAACTCAAGAAGGGCACCGATGAGGTGGACATGGCCACGACCAAGAACGTCAAGTGGGTCGCCAAGCTCGGCTCGCAGGCCTACGGCAACGTCACGGTTTCCGGCGGCAAAGTATTCGTCGGCACCAACAACGACACGCCGCGCGATCCCAAGCACGCGGGCGATCGCAGCATCCTGATGTGCTTCGACGAGAAGACCGGCGAGTTCCTCTGGCAGCTCGTCGTGCCCAAGCTCGCCTCGGGCAAGGTCAACGATTGGGAAAACCTCGGCATCCTTTCCTCGCCGACCGTCGAGGGCAACCGCGTCTATCTCGTCACCAGCCGCTGTGAAGTGATCTGCGTGACGACTGACGGACTCGCGAAGGGCAATGTGGGCTTCCAGGACGAGGCGAAGTACGTCGTCGGTCCCGGCAAACCGCCCGAAGCCTGTGGCCCGAAGGACGCCGACATCGTGTGGAAGTACGACATGATGGACGAGCTGGGCGTGTTCCCGCACAACGCGTCGAACTGCTCGATCCTCATCGTCGGCGACGTGCTCTACATCTGCACCTCCAACGGCCAGGACTGGACGCACTCGAACATTCCCTCGCCCCTTTCGCCGAGCTTCATCGCGATCGACAAGAAGACCGGCAAGTTCCTCGGCGAAGACGACGCCGGCATCAGCAAGCGCATTTTCCACGGCCAGTGGAGTTCGCCCTCGACCGGCAACGTGAACGGGAAGCAACTCGTCTTCTTCGGCGGCGGCGACGGCTGGTGTTACGCGTTCGATTCCAAGCCGGTGAAGGAAGGCGACAGCAGCTTCCTCAAGACCGTGTGGAAGTTCGACATGAACCCGCCGGAATACAAAGGCAACGACGCCGCGCACAAATATCCCGCAGCCGAAGGCCCGAGCGAAGTCAACGCCACGCCGGTCTTCTACAAGAAGCGCGTGTACGTCGCCACCGGCCAGGACCCCGAGCACGGTGAAGGCGTGGGCCATCTGGTCTGCCTCGATGCGACGAAGACCGGTGACATCACCAAGACCGGCGTGATCTGGGACTACAAGGCGATCCACCGCAGCATCTCGACGGTATCGATTGATCCTGCGAGCGGTCTGCTTTTCGTCGGTGACTTCTCCGGCTTCGTGCACTGCCTCGACGCCGAGACCGGTAAGGTTTATTGGACGCACGACATGAAGGCGCACATGTGGGGCAGCACGCTGGTCGCGGACGGCAAGGTCTATGTCGGCGACGAGGACGGCGACCTCTGTGTGCTCGCCGCGAGCAAGGAGAAGAAAGTGATCAGCGAGTGCAATCTCGGTGCGCCGGTGTATTCGACGCCCGTCGTCGCCAACGGCGTGATCTACATCGCGAGCAACTCGCACCTGTTCGCGTTCCACGATTCGGCCAAGGCCAAGCCGCTGCCCGACGCGCCGGCGAAGATTGAATTGAAAAAGTAAAACCCTTTGCCCGGCGCGGCTTGCTCTCAGAGACCGCGCCGGGCGTTTTTTGAATTTTAACCACCGAATCCCATGCCCATTCCAACCGTCTCCGCCGACCTCATCGCCAATGCCAGGGCCGAACTCGACGCCCACCTCCGCGAAATCATCACCTGGCACTTCAGCCCCGAAACCGGCTGCCCTTACTGGCTCGATTGGGCGAAGAAGAATTGGGACCCGCGCAAGGAGATCACGAAGTTCGACGACATGATGAAGTTCCCGCACTTCGCGGACGAATCGTTGCGCGACCTCCAGCCCGAGGTCTGGGTGCCCGCGCAGTTCAAGGGCAAGCCGTTCAACATTTTCGAGACTGGCGGCACGACCGGCATGCCCAAGCAGCGAATCGGCTGGAACGACTACAAGGTCGATTACTCCGAGTTCAGCGACAAGATCACCGACGCGCATTTCCCCCGCGGCGGCGCGTGGCTGATGATGGGCCCGACCGGCCCGCGCCGGCTGCGCCTCGCGATCGAGCACCTCGCGAACGTCCGCGGCAGTTCGTGTTACTTCATCGACCTCGACCCGCGCTTCGTGAAGAAGCTGCTGTCGAACAGGCAATTCGACGTGGCCAAGCAATACATGGAACACGTCGTCGATCAGGCCGCGACGATCCTCAAGCACCGCAAGGTCAGCGGCCTGTTCACCACGCCCAAGCTGCTCGAGGCGCTCGCCGAGAAGGTCAACCTCTACGACGCCGGCATCCGTGGCGTGTTCGTCGGCGGCACCTCGATGGCGCCGCAGTATGTGCGCTTCCTCGTCGAGGAGTTGCTCGAGGGCCGCATCGGCTTCTACCCGACCTACGGCAACACGCTGATGGGCCTGGCCGCCAGCGTGCCGCTCCAGCCCGAGGACAATTTCAGCGTAACCTACTACGCCCCGCAGCCGCGCGCCGTGTTGCGCGTGGTGAATCCCAAAAAGACCGACGAGCTCGTGCCTTACGGAGAATTTGGCCGCGTCGAGCTGACCACGCTGACAAAGGAATTTTTCATGCCGCGCTTCCTCGAACGCGACGAAACCATCCGCCGCGCCCCGCGCCCGCCCTATGCCTGGGACGGTGTCGGCGACGTCCGCCCCTTCGGCGCGATGGAGAAGACCATTGTCGAAGGAGTTTACTGAGCGCATTGCGTGATTGTCGCGTTCGCGCGATGCTCTGAACCATGACGAACGAACCGGTCACGCTGGCCCGACGGCTCGGCACGACGGCGCATCTCTCGCTGCTACTGATGAAAGCGCGTCGTCTTGGCATTCCCTTGCCGTCAGGACTCGATGACCTGGCAGTGGCCCGTGGCTGCTCGTATTATCGGCCCAACGCGGAAGAAGTGTTGCCGCCGGACGTGACGGAAGAGCAGTTTACGAACGAAGAGCTGGCCGTGGCGCTACTGAACAACTCGCTGCCGTTCTCCGCGCGCAACATCCGCCTGGCGGCTTGCCTGCTCGGCGGCGAAGATATCGACCCGGAGTCGGTGGCGGAACTGGCGGTTGAGGAACGCTGTACACCTGCGGTGCGCTACATCGCCGAATGCGGGCAGAAATTCGATCCTCAGGTACAGTTCTGGCCGAGGCTGATCTCACTTCTTCAGGACTGCCCACGCGGACTCGTCGTCGCGCCGGACGACTTGCCTCACCCCACGCGATTCATCGAGATGACTGGTCTGAGCCGGGCCGGGGTCGGTCTGATTACCAAGTGGATCCGCCCGCATCAAGTTGTCCGGTGAGTCTATGGCTGACGACAATCCGACGCTCATCCTGACTACGCTCGATCGGCATCTGGATCATCCTGTTTCCCTCGTGTTGTACGGACGCGCGGCGCTGTGGCTGGCGTACGGCTCCGCCGTGTCGCGGGAGCTTGGCACAACGGAGGATGTTGACTGCATCATCCCGCTCTCCCAAGTGCAGTCGTTGACCGACGACATCCAGTTCTGGGATGCGATGGCGGCATTGCGCGAGGAAATCGCCCCGCGAGGGCTCTACATGTCACATCTCTTTCCGGAGGATGACATTTTCCTCCGGCGGCAATGGCGTGACCATCTGGTCGAACTGCCCCGGCCTGCGCTCCGAAATCTGAGACTCTTTCGGCCAGCCGGCATTGATCTGGTGCTCACGAAGATGATGCGCGGCGCTGACGATCAAGACATGGCCGATGCGCGGCTGATCATTGAACGTGAGCGCATCACCAAGGCTCAATTGAACGAGGCGTTCACCCAGATGCGGCCGATTCAGATTGTCGAGTTGCAGGACGCATTCAACCGCGCCAAGCCGCTCGTTGTCGGAATGGCATTCGACTGATTTTTGACTAGGCTGAATCTCAGAAAAACCCATGAGCGTTCCCCACATTCCCGTCCTCCGGCTCGGCCGGAGTTACAAGAGCCTCGACACGTTTGAGGTCAAGGACCACCGCACGCACGAGGTCAAGGCGGTCGTCTCCAGCATCAACGCCGGCATCATCCGCAGGGACCTCCAGAAGATCGCCGCCGCGCGCGCGGCGTTGAAGAAGTTCACCGTGGCGCAACTGCTCGAGATTTGCGCCAAGGCCGGCGAGGTGTTTCTCCACGGCACGCTGCCGCTCGGCGACAAGGGCCACACGCAGTCGCCGCAGCAATACATCGAGACGCTCAGCCTCACCAGCGGGATGCCGCACGTGATGGTGAAACGCAACATGCAGAAGGTCTGCGACGCGCTCACGCACATGAAGACCGTGCTCAACGGCCTCACGCGCGGGCTCGACCTCTCGATCCTCGACACCGGCATGGGCGAGCAGCATCGCGCCAAGCTCGCGTTTTTTCCCGCGACACAGGCGCTCGGGCTGGTGATGCCGAGCAACTCGCCCGCGGTGAATTCGCTGTGGCTTCCGGCCATCGCGCTCAAGACGCCCGTGGTCATCAAGCCAGGCAAGGAGGAGCCGTGGACGCCGTATCGGCTGATCCAGGCGTTCATTGCCGCTGGCGCGCCGGCCGAGGCGTTCGGCTTTTATCCGACCGATCACGAGGGCGCCTCGGAAATCCTCAAGTCCTGCGGCCGCGCCTTGATCTTCGGCGACAAGAACACGACCTCGCAATACGCGCACAAGCACACGATCCAGATTCACGGGCCCGGCTGGAGCAAGATTCTCGTCGGCGAAGACTGCATCGAGAACTGGCGCGATTACTTGGACGTGATGGTCAGTTCGATCAGCGACAACGGCGGCCGCTCTTGCATCAATGCCTCGGCCATCGTCGTGCCGAAGCACGCCGCGGAAATCGCCGATGCGCTCGCGCAGAAGCTCGGTCCCATCGAGCCGACGCGTCCCGACGATCCGCACGCGCGCCTCTCGGGCTTCGCGAATCCGAAGATGGCCGAGTTCATCGACAACTCCATCGAGGAAGGCTTGAAGACGCCCGGCGCGAAGGACGTGACCGCAAAGTATCGCAACGGCCCGCGCAAGGTCGTGTTTGAAGGCGGCACCTACATGCGCCCGACCGTCGTGCTGTGCGACTCGTTCCAGCATCCGTTGGCGAACAAGGAATTCCTCTGCCCCTACGCCAGCGTCGTGCAAGTGCCGCAAGCCGCAATGCTGAAACAAATCGGCTACTCCCTCGCCGTGAGCGCCATCACGAAGGACGAAAAATTCATTGAGCAACTGGTGGAGTTTC
>DATDFH010000300.1:0-6839 GCA_036522715.1 Verrucomicrobiia bacterium | reverse complement strand
GAGCCGTTTCTACCGTGTGCTGCTCGGACCGTGACCGAGTGCGAGATGCCAGCCACATAAACCATGAAGCCGAACCAGAGCTTTTTGATATTCCTCCTGTTTCATTGCGCATTGTCTTCTGTGGGCGCTCATCTCATCAGCGATGACGCGCATGACCACGCCGCACCGAAATACGATTTAAGCATGAAGCCGCCCACGGGCATCGTGCTGCGCAATCACGACGACGCCCAGCGCGTCATCCTTCTGGCTTCGGCCAACCCAAGCCGACCCTTGCTCGCTGCTGCCGGCACAACCACCGGCGCAGCGGTCGCAATTGCCAGCCCCGCCGCGCGCGTCGCGGCTTCGTTTGCGCCCGAGGTGAAGACGCGGTCTGACGCCCAGTTCCTCTACGTCGAATCGGACGGGATGCCCGGGCACAACATGATGGTCGGCATCATGGCGTGGCAGCAACAGGTGCCGTTGCCGCAACCTTACACGGGCAACAACGCGTGGCGCATCCCGCTCAACCCGGTGCCGTCGAAAAACCCGGTCTCCATTAAGGGCCGCTTCCTGCGCGGGGCCATCGCGCTCGCGGTAAATGGCATTCCCATCTTCAACCCGCAGAACAATCGCGGCGAAGTTTCGCAGGAGATAGGCGAACTCGACCAATGGGGCGGCCACTGCGGGCGCGCGGATGATTACCACTACCACGCCGCGCCGTTACATTTGCAGAGCGTGCTCGGCAAGAGCTTGCCCATCGCCTTCGCGCTCGATGGTTATCCGATCTACGGGCTGACAGAGCCGGACGGTTCCCTCCCCGCGAAGCTCGACGGCCTTAACGGCCACGAAAGCGCCGCGCTCGGCTATCACTACCACGGCTCGACGAAATACCCCTACGTAAACGGCGGCTTCCACGGTGAAGTCGTCGAGGCCGGCGGTCAGGTGGACCCTCAGCCGCGCGCGCAACCGGTGCGGGAGGCGGGTGCGCCCTTGCGCGGCGCGAACATCACCGGTTTTACGGCGAAAGATCCCAAGACCTACAGCCTTAAGTACGAAGTCGCCGGCGAGACGCGTTACGTGAACTACGTGCTCAACGATGACAAGTCGGTGAAGTTCGATTTCGTGGACGGTCGCGGCCAGGTGAAGTCGGAAACTTATTCGCCGCGCCAACGTGGTCCCGGCGGCGGTGGTGACGGTGATCCAAAAGGCAAAGGCGGCCAGAAAAAGGGGCCGGGCAGAGACGGCGAACGCAAGGGCGGTCCCGGCGGTCGGCCGCCGAACGGAAATGGCCAAGGCAGTCCGCGACCCGACGCGAAGCGCGACGGTGGCCGGCCCGGCGATCGCGCCGATGCGCGTCGGCGCGGCGACGAAAGCCCCTCCACGCCTCCGCTGATCCTCGACGCGAAGCGCAGTGGCAACTTTGTCCTCCACAGCTCCGTCGTCGCGGATGGCGGCGCGTTGCCGGCGGAGTTCACCGGTGACGGCGCTGGTTCGTCGCCACCGCTCGACTGGGAGGGCGCGCCCGCCGGCACGAAGAGTTTCGCGATCGTCATGGACCACCTTGCGCCCGGCAACGTGATGAAGTGCTATTGGACGATGTGGGAAATTCCGGCGAATGTCACGAGCCTGCCGAAGAACGCGCGCGACATCGGCAAGCTCGGCCCCGGCTTCAAAGGCGCCCTCGGCTACGAGCCGCCGCACTCGCAGGGGCCGGGCCTCAAGACCTACACGATCCACGTCTATGCGCTCTCCGCGCAGCCACGGCTCACGCAACCGTCGCGCGAAGTCACGCGCGACGTTTTGCTCACGGCGATCAAGGACTCGATTCTCGACAGCGCGGAGTTGAAGGTGACCTATACGCGGCCCGGTGGCGTTGGGGGCGGCGGCAAAGGGGGTGCGGGCGGCCAGAAGAATGGCGGGTGAAAGCCGTGAAATACTTTGATCCTCGCGGTGTCAAAGCGGTGTGAGGTAACCGATCAGCCAGCACGCCGCGCACGAAGCCGACGCGAAAGCCGCCGCCGAGCGCTTCGATGGATGGGACGCCAACCACGATCGTGTCCTGACCCGCGAGGAGTTCATCACCCGCGGCGGAAGGCATCCGAACGCGAGGTAGCCGAGCGGAGCCGGTGTTGGTAGTCTTGTTGTCAGTCACCGAACCAGAATCCGCGACTGACATGACCTACAGATGAAACGCACACTCAAAGCATGGCGGGGATTCGCGATTGCCGGTCTGGTGTTTCTGAGCCTTTCGATCATCCGCGCCGCGGAGTTTTTCAACGAGACCACTGGGACAACGATTTTCGCCTTCGACGAGGTTTCGATTCCGCACTCGCAGAACCTGCGGCTCGAAATGCGTTCGCCCGCGAGGCATCCCGCCAATCCTGTCGTGCCACGCGGCGAACCTAGCACGCCGGACGCCATGGGTGTGCAGTTTTATGGTTCGGTGATCCGGGAGGGCGGCAAGTTCCGCATGTGGTATGTCGCCTATGACGATGACGCGGCAAACAAGGTGGCCTCCGCACGCTGGCGCGCGGCGTATGCGGAGAGCGACGACGGCGTGCGTTGGGTCAAACCCAACCTCGGCCTCGTCCAGTATCGCGGGAACAAGAACAACAACCTCATCCTCATCGATCCCGCGCCGCTGGGTTTCGTGAACTTGAAAGTGCTGTTGGATCCGGACGATCCGAAACCAGAGCGACGCTACAAGATCTCGACGCACGTTTATTTCCACCACAACACCCGCCTCGGCACGCTGGCGCCATTTGTGAGCGCAGACGGCTTGCACTGGAAGCTGCTTGCCGATGCGATGCCGCAGAAGGCGGAGTTGAAGGAGGAGGACCTCGTGCTGTCCGCTGTTCACTTCGAGCCGTGTGGTGGTTTGTACAAGTGGGACGGCATGTATTACGTCTGCGGCCAGAACGCGCTGAACGCCACGCGCCCCTACCACGGTCGCGTGGTGCGGATGTATCACTCGCCGGATTTCGTCCACTGGTCGCAAACGAGCAGCCTCGGCTTCGTGCGCACCGCGCAGCACAGGCTGCTGGGCGCGGGCCGCAGCCTTGAAGGTGAGCAGTGTCATGAAGGCATCAGCGTTTGGAACCGGCGCAACGTGCTGCTGGGTCTCTACGGTCGATGGCATGGCGCGAAGGAATGGAAAGACATCACGGTTGATCTCGGATTTGTGGTCAGCAATGACGGTCTCAACTTCCGCGAACCCGCGCAGGAGTGGACATTTCTCCACCGCGGCGACGACGGCGCGTGGGACGAAGGCGGCGTTCTGCAAGGACAGGGTTTTGAGAACATCGGCGACCAGACGTTTGTTTACTACGGCGCCTGGGATCCGCGTCAGCGTGGAGCGCCGCGCGGCGGAGTTGGCATCGCCACGTTGCCTCGAGATCGCTTCGGCGATCTGGTCGTGGAGGAAGCCGGCAAAGGTCCGGGCAACTATCAACTGCCCATCATCACCAGCGAGTTCATCACCGGCGCAATGCCAGTGAAAGCCGGCACGCCGCACCGCCTCTTCCTGAATGCCGACGGTCTCGGTGCTGAGGCCGCATTGAAGATCGAACTGCTGGCCGACAATGAAAGGCCGCTGCCCGGCTACTCCGGCAAGGATGCGGCAATCATTCGCCAAAGTGGCTTCCAGACACCCATCCTCTGGAACGGCAAGACGGAAGCCCGCGATCTGCCCGGGCGCATCCGCATTCGCGTCACCTTCGAAGGCAAGCACAACGGCGACATTCGCTTCAGCGCACTCTATCTGCGAACCGCCTCCTGAAGGTCTCACCATGATACACAGACTCATGCGCGTCGCCGCTCTGCTGTGGGTTGCGATGGCTTCGCTCCACGCCGCCGAGGCGCCGTCGTCTTCGCCGCGCGGAGCGCTGGCTCCGGTTCTGCAACCGTTCGTGGACCGGCAGGTCATCGCCGGAGCGGTGGCACTGGTGGCGAACAAAGACAAGATGCTCGACGTGACAACCGTCGGTGTTTCATCGCTCGATGCGAAGACTCCGATGCGCGCGGACAATTTGTTCTGGCTCGCTTCGATGACCAAGACCTTCACCGCCACCGCGCTGATGATACTCGTCGATGAAGGCAAAGTGAATGTGGACGACCCAGTGGAAAAATATTTGCCCGAGTTCAAAGGGCAGATGGTCGCGGACGGGAAGGACAAGCCGCATTCACCGACACATCCCATTACGATCAAGGAACTGCTCACGCACACGAGCGGCCTCATCGGGCCGCACGATCCTCCCATCAAACCGACGCACGTTTTGAAGGAAGACGCCGACCAGTATGCCCGGGCGCCGCTGAAGCGCGAGCCGGGGACGAAGTTTGAATACAATAACTCGGGCATCAATACGGTGGGCCGCATCATCGAAGTCGTGAGCGGGATGCCGTATGCGGAGTTCGTGCGGCAACGTCTGCTCGGGCCGCTGGGTATGAAAGACACGGGCTTCTGGCCGGACGAAGAGCAGGTGAGCCGGCTCGCGAAGACGTCAAAGTCGAGTGACGACAAGACCGCGTTCACCGACCTCAATTTCAAAATTGACCAGGGCCAGCTCGCGAAAGCACCGGCGGGACCAAAGGTGCCGGTGCGTCTGCTGACCGAGCAGGGCAGCGCGTTCATCATGGCCTATGCGCTCGGCTACGCGTGGCCGGCGGGCGGCCTGTTCTCAACGGCGGATGATGTTGCGAAGTTCGGCCAGATGCTGCTCAACGGCGGCGAGCGTGGTGGCCGGCGTTACCTTTCCGAGCGCACGGTGAAACAGATGACCAGCGACCAGACGGGCAGCATCAAGGTGAACCCGCACGAAGCCCTCGGGCTCGGCTGGTTCGTGAAACTCGATGACGTTGAAGGATCAAGTGCCGGCAGCTACGGACATCGCGGCGCGCGCGGGCCGGTCTATGTGATCGATCCGAACAACGGACTCGTGATGATCCTGCTCGTCGAGAGCTGGGACCTCAAAGGCGACGAGCAGAAGAAGCTCTATTCCGCATTTTTCCACGCGGCGGTTGAGAAATTCGGGAAGTCACGGCGGCGCTGAATGCGGCCAACCGGGCACGGAGTCATCCGGAAATAATTGCGATACTGTAATCAGACTTCGTCAAAGCCCGTAATCTAGGCGGTGATTGATTGCGGCAGACCAAAGCCAACCATGAATTCGCGCAAAACAATCTCGGTGACCGTGGGAGTGTTGTTGGTGATGCTTGGCGTCGGGCACCGCCCGCTTTCTGCGGCGACCCCGCTGCGGCCGAACTTCCTATTCATTTTCGGCGAGGGACAAGGATGGGCGAGCACTTCGATCCAGATGGATGACACGCTGCCGGCGTCGAAGGGAGAGATTGTCCGCACCCCGAACCTCGAACGCATCGCGGCGCAGGGGATGCGGTTCGCCAATGCCTACGCGCCGTCGCCGCGCTGCACGCCGTCGCGCGCGAGCGTGTTCACCGGCAAGAGTCCGGCACAGCTGCGCATGACATTTGTGAACGAGGGCCGCGGCGATAGCGGGAGCAGCGCCGGTGCGCGGGTGAACACGCCGCGGCCCGTGATGGAAATGCCGGCGGGTGAAGTATTGATCGGCGGCCTGCTGAAACGTGCGGGCTACGCGACGGCGCACTTCGGCAAGTGGCACGTCGGCCGCGTCAGCCCGAAGGAGCACGGCTACGACGAGACTGACGGCGCGAACAACAACGGCGGCCCCGAAAACGTCGAGATACCGAACCCGAAGCAGGCGTTCGCCATCACGCGGCTCGGGATGGATTTCATGACGCGGCAGGTGAAGGCCGGAAAGCCGTTTTATCTCCAAGTCTGCCACTATGCGGGACGCGGGCTGGAGGGCGCGTTGAAGGAAACGCTCGCGTCGGTCACGCAGCGCGCGGGCGCACGCGGCGGCAACGCGGGCCGAGACAAGGGCCTCGTGGATATCGCGGTGATGGAGGACATGGACACGACCGTCGGGATGTTGCTCGCCAAGCTTAACGAGTTGGGCATCGCCGACCGCACTTACGTCATCTACATGCCCGACCACGGCACGCAGGGCAGGAATGGCCCACTGACCGGCGGCAAGGGCGGTGTGTGGGACGGCGGCATCCGCGTTCCGTTGCTCATCGCGGGGCCGGGCATCTTGCCGGGCGCGTGCAGCCACGTGCGTGTGACGGGCACGGATCTGTTTCCGACGATTGCCGAACTCGCGGGCGTGCGCGAACTGCCGCGCGGCGTCGAGGGCGGGAGTCTCGTGCCGCTGCTCGCCGGCGACGGTAAGGGCGGGGTGAAACGGCCGCGCGAAGAGTTCGTTGTGCACTTCCCTCACTACGACAAGGATGCTGATGGGCCTGCGTCGGCAATTCTCTTGGACAACTTCAAGCTGATGCGCATCTACGAGACGGGTGCGCGCCGCCTCTTCGATTTGTCCAAGGACATCGGCGAGCGGAACGACCTCGCGAAGCAGATGCCCGACAAGACGGCCGAACTGGACCGTCGCCTCGCCAATTATCTCACCGCCATCGGCGCACAGATGCCGACCGTGAATGCAAACTTGCCTGCGGCTCAGAGATCGCTCGAAAAGAAAGGCGGCCAGAAAAAGAAAAAGGACAGGAACTGAAAGGAGCGAGGACGATGCGAACGTTGCGGCTCATTTTTTTCGGCGCTGTTCTCGCAACGTTCGTGGCGTCTGTCATTTCCTCGCTCGCGCAAAACACTCCCGCTGTCGGCGGTGGTGGGCAGCGCAAGGGCGGCCAAGGCAAAGGCGAAATCAAAATGCCGACGCCCGCGTTCCGCACCGAAGTGCCAGCGCATCCGGTGGATTTGATTCTGGGCCGGCCGACGAAGAACACGATCACGTTGAGCGTGCTCGCGT
>DATDFH010000299.1:0-4502 GCA_036522715.1 Verrucomicrobiia bacterium | reverse complement strand
GGTAGTGGCGATAGACTTCCCTGACATTGTCGTTCAGCGCGCCGCGCATGACGAGCCACATGATGAGTTCGATGCCTTCCGCGCCGGCGTCGCGCATGTATTCGACATGGGTCAGGTTGACGAGCCGCTGCGGATTGGCGGTGAGGTCATCGAGGAATCGCGTGTCCCATTCCTTGTTGATCAAACCAGACCGCTCGCCGTGAATCTGATGCGACATGCCGCCTGTGCCAAACAGCACGACCTTGAGATCCTTGTCGTAGGCTTCCACCGCCTTGCGAATCGCGCGACCGAGCGCGAAGCAGCGTTTCCCCGTCGGTTGCGGATACAGGATCACGTTGACCGCAATCGGAATCACCTTGAAGGGCCATTCCGCCGGCTGGCCGCAGGTGATGGACAGCGGCACCGTGAAGCCGTGGTCCACTTCCAGGCGGTTCATGATCGTGAGGTCGAACTCGTCCAGCACCAGCGACTCGGCCAGATGCCCGGAAAAATCCGGGTCACCTTTCGCCACCGGCACCGGTCGCGGCCCCCAACCTTCGTCGGCGGGAACAAACTCATCACCGACCCCGATGGCGAACGTCGGGATGGACTCCGGCGAAAACGCGACGCAATGATCGTTGTAGATCAGAATCACCACGTCGGGTTTGACCTTCGCTAGCCATTCGCGGACGGGACCGTAGCCATCGAAAAGTGGTTTCCAATAGGGTTCCTGCGTGAGTCCCTGATCCATCGCGACCCCGATGGCCGGGACGTGTGAGGTGCCTACGCCTGCAACGATTTTCGCCATAAAATCATTTCTCCGGCTCGCGCGATTCTTTGCTGCGGTTTCCTTCGATGCTCCGGCCACCCCTGACCATCATGTTGCGGTATTCCTCCTGCGGCATGCCCGACATGCAGGCGGCGAGATACTGGAAGGAGCACCCGTCCGTCGCGCCGAGTTTGGACAGATGATAAATGTTCGCGCCCGCCTTCAACATCCCGATCCAGTCCCGCTCCATCACGCAGCGACGTTGCTCGGCGGTCAGGGTGTATCTGTCCAGATACATTTTTTCGTCGGCCATAAACGCCTTGCGGTTCTCGGCTTTCAACAGCGACGTGAAAAACATATTCAAGTGCAATCCCTCGCGGCACCGCTCGCGGGTGAACACGTAGGTTCCGGGAATGTCTTCAAGTTTTTCCCTGGTCGAGTTCATGCGTCTCAATTGTTCGGTGTGGCCCAAGCAAATCACGGCCCGGTGCGGATGCGCAAGCGCGCCGCCAGCTTCGGACCGCCGTCTTCGATGGCCGGCAGCGCGCGCACGGTGACGAACTCCGTCACGCCATCGCCGCTAGGCACGGGCGCGCCGGCAGATTCGGTCTGGCCCACGCCGGACAACCACAGCGCGAGGTCGCTGGAGACCTCGACTTCGTAGGTCAGCCACGGCGCGTCGGTGCGGCGGCGATAAGTGAACGTGAGGTAGGTCTTGCCCGCGTTGGTCGTCAGGAACGCGGTGGGCAGTCCCGCGATACCGGCGACGAGCGGGTTTTGATTCAGCGCGAACTCGGCGAGGTTCAATACAGTGTCGCCGTCGGGATCGCCGCGCGCGCCGTTGGTTCCCGTGGCCAGCACGGGCGAGAGGCCGTAAAGATTTTCCCACCAGAGCGGCAGGCCGTCACCGTCCTCGTCGCTGTTGGGATTGGTCGTCACGCCGCTCGCAAAAAATTCGTGCCAGCGCGTGAGGGTCTGCCGAAAGGCGAGACTCTCGACATCCGAGATGTAAATCTCGTGATACTCCGCGCCGTAGGTGTTGTAGGCGTATTCGATGGCGTCGTTGGGCGTGCCGTTGAGCGTGTTGTCCACGTGCCCGTCGTTGAACGGGCGCGTCCAGTCGCCGAGCATCTGAAAGCCATTCCACGTGTTGCTTCGCGAGGTGTTCATCGGCGCGGCAAACGACGTGATCGGCGTGGCCGTGAACGGGTCAATGCGCGGGCCGATGCGTTCAGCCGCGAGATTCTCCATGAAAAAGCCGGCGCGCGGGCGCGTGAGGCCGTTGAACTCGGCGAGCAGTTGCGCGCGAATCCACGTCCACGCGTTCGTGCCACCGTAGCTGGCGTTCTCGTTGTCCGTCACGGGCCAGAAACCGATCTGCACGAGCTTGCCGGGGAAATTTGTCTGCAACGAACGCAACTCATCCTGCACCGCCGCGAGCAAATTGGTGCGCGCGTAATTGGTCATGTTGCGCAGCGCGAGATTGTTCGGGTCGCGGATGCCCGTGTGGCCGCCGGGCAGGAACGGATCGAGCATCACCAACCGCGGATGCTGCGCGAGCGCGACGCCGCCGGCCTGATACGCGGCCATCGCCTGAAGCATCGCCCGCCGGCGCGTGCGCAAGAACGGGTCCCACGGCACCGCGCGCAACGTGCCGCCGTCGTTCCACGTCGCCACGCCCGGCGTTGCCGCAATGTAGGCCGGCTCGTCCGGCGTGAGGATGACCGAGAGTTTCTGACCGGCGGGAAGTTTGTTCAGCGCGTTGCTGATGATGAAAAAATCATACTGGCCAAGGCCGCCCTCCACGCTCTCCCAGCCGACGCGCAGGGTGAACCCATCCACGTAAGGCAGATTGCGGATATTCGAGTCGCGCAGCGGAATGCCCAGGCCAAAGGTCGTCGTGTAGTTCGTCGGCCCGGCACCATCGAGGATGAACACGCCGCGCGGCCGGTTGAATTGCGCCGCGGGCGCGTTGCTGTTGAGCACGAAGAAGAGAAAAATCTGCCGCGTCGTGAAATCGCCGTCCGTCAGCGCGAGCGAAATGGTCGCCGCGCCCGTGACACCCGCCTGCGGCGTGAGCGTGACGGTGCGGTTGGAGCCGCTGCCGCCGAAGACGATGTTCGTGTTGCGCACGAGATTCGTGTTCGACGACGTGGCGGTGACGAGAAGGTTGGAGGCCGCGCTTTCCGCGTCGCCGATGGTGAAGACGGCGGGCAGCGGCGCAGCGCCGAGCGCGACGATTTGATTCGAGGGCGCAACCAGCGCAGGCGGCGTATTGGAAGCGACGACATCGAGCACGAACGACGTGCTCGCCGTGTTGGTGCCGTCGCTCACGGTGAACGTGACCGTGGCGCGGCCCGTCTGCCCGGCCACGGGAGTCGCCAGAAAGTTTCGGCCCCAGTTCTGGCCGCCGAGCACGATGTTGTTCGTCGGCAGCAGCGTGGGATTCGATGACATGCGCGACAATGTGAGCGCACTCTCGGTGCGCTCATCGTCCTTGATGACGAGCGCGTTGGTGCCGTAGCTCGTGTTCACCGCGATGACAGCGTTGGGCACGCCCTGAATCAGCGGCGCACTGTTGCTTGGCGTGCTGTTCGTCACGGTGAGCGTGAACGACGTGGCTGAACTTTTTTCCCCGTCGGAAACCGTGAGCGTCACGGTCGCCACGCCGTTGCTTTGTCCCGCCGAGGGCGTGACGGTCACGGTGCGATTGGAGAGCAAGCCGCCGAGGGAAATGTTGTTCGTCGGCAGCAGCGTGGGATTCGACGACTCCGTGGAGAGGACGAGATTCGACACCGCCGTGTCGGCGTCGCTGATGGTGAATGCCAGCGGGCCGATGGCGGTGTTCGACGCCGTGCGCTGGTCGGCAATCCACGAGATGAGCGGGCGGAAGATGTTTGATGTCGCCGGCGGGGCACCCGAGTTGCTGACGATGTTGACCGTGAAATAGGTCGCGGCGCTCAACTGTCCGTCGTGGACGACCAGCGAGACCGGCACGGCGCCGGTCTGGCCCGCGGGCGGCGTGAACGTGAGCGTGCGGTTCGCACCGGAACCGCCGAGCGCGATGGCGGAGTTCGTCAGTCGCACATCGTCGGTGCTGAACCACGACACTTGGAGCGAACCCGGCGCAGTCTCCGCGTCGCCGACGGTGACCGGAAACGGCGCGGAGGCCACGCCATTGGTCACGGTGACGTTCGTCGCCGCGCTGATGGTGGGCGCGGTGTTGGTCGCGGACACCAGCACGCCATACTGCGTGAACCATGCGCGCATGACGGCGTAGATGTCGGCGCGCTTCACAGTCGAGTCGGCCATGTTGTGGTTGGTGCCCTGATAAAGCAGGCGTTTGTTCGGGACGCCGTTGCTGGTGAGAATGGCGGCGAAATTCGAGGACTGCGTGTTCGTCACCGTCGGATCGAGCGTTTCGTGAAACATCAGGAACGGCGCCGTGGTTCCGACCACTTCCTGCACCGCCGGCGAGGCGATGTTCGTGAGCGACGTGCCCGACGTGCCGGAAGCCACGAGGCAGCCCGCGCGAACCTGCGTCGTGATTTCTCCGGCCAGCCCGGCTGTCAGGAAGCCGCCCATGCTGTGACCGAAGAGCGCAAGACGATTGGTGTCGCCGCCGGGCGTGGCGGCGAGGACTTCGATGGCGCGGCGGGCGCGGCGGCTGTTCTCCGGGGAATAACCCTCGTCGTCCGGTGTCGAGCCGCTGTTCGTATGCGTGTAGTTCGGCCCGATGCACACGAAGCCCCAC
>DATDFH010000298.1:0-2321 GCA_036522715.1 Verrucomicrobiia bacterium | reverse complement strand
GCGCCATCGGCCGCTCGGTTACCAAGGCCGTGGTCAACTCCATCGTTCTGATCGTGATCTTCGATTACGCCCTCACCCGCGTCCTGCTCGACTAATGAACGCTTCGCAAAACAACCAGCACGGCGTCAGCGTCGAGGTGCGCGGACTGCGGCGCAAATTCGGCCGGCAGGAAGTGCTCAAGGGCCTCGACTTCGACGTGAAGCCCGGCGAAATCTTCGTCATCATGGGACCAAGCGGCAGTGGCAAAAGCGTCCTGCTCAAACACATCATCGGCCTCGAAGAACCCGACGACGGCGAAATTCTGGTCAATGGCGAATCCATCCAGTCGCCCGGCGTGATGGACAAGTACCGTATGGCGATGGTCTTCCAGTCCGGCGCGCTGCTCAACTCACTCACCGTCGGCGAGAACGTCGGCCTCTACCTCGTCGAACACCGCCTCAAGTCGCGCGAGGAAATCACCCGCATCGTCGCCGACAAACTCGAAGCCGTCGGCCTGAAAGGCACCGAGGAAAAAATGCCGAATGAACTTTCCGGCGGCATGAAGAAGCGGGCCGCCATCGCCCGCGCGCTGGTCATCGAACCGCAACTCTTGCTTTACGATGAACCGACCAGCGAACTCGACCCGCTCTCCGCCGTCGTCATCGCCGAGGAGATTCTGGATTTGAACAAGCGCATCGGCGTCACTTCGCTCGTGGTGTCACACGACCGCGACCTCGCGTTCGGCGTGGCCCAGCGCATCGCCGTCATCAACGAAGGCCAGATCATCGCCATCGGTACGCCCGATGAAGTCAAACGCAACAACAACCCCGTCATCCGCCAGTTTCTGCACGCTGAATTCAAACGCGAATAACGCCTATGAAAAACACCCTCGAAACCCGTCTCGGTCTGTTCGTCGCCCTCATTGTCGTCGCCGCCTTCTTCATCATGTTCATCCTCGGCGGCTTTGAAAAATTTCACCGGGGACTGCGCGTCCACGCCCTGTTCAACACCGCGCAGGAGTTGAAAATCGGTGACCGCGTGAAAATGGCCGGTGTCCCCATCGGCAAGGTTGAGAACATCCAACTGGCCACCAACAAAGTCCGCGTCACGATGAAAATCCGCGCCGACGCCGGCGTGAAGACCGACAGCACCGCCACGATCAAGTTCGCCGGCTTGATGGGCCAGAACTTCGTCTCGCTGGATTTCGGCACGCCCGCCGGACTGCCGATTGACAACGACCAGATCATCAACGCCGCCGAACAACCCGACCTGAGCGCAATCATGGAGAAGCTCGACAAGGCCGCCGGCGGCATTCAGAAGTTCGGCGAGAGTTTTTCCGGCGACACCGTCCAGAACCTCTTCGGCCCCTTCACCGATTTCCTGAAACAGAACAGCGGCCCGCTTACCGCCACGTTTGCCAACATGAAAGCCATCTCCAGCCAGGTTGCCTCCGGCCAGGGCACGATGGGCAAACTCATCTACGACGACGCGCTCTACACGACCGCCATCACCACGGTCTCCAACCTCCAGTTCGCCGGCGAAGAATTGAAGCTCACGCTCGCTGACGCGCGCAAAATCCTCGACGGCGTGAACTCAGGCCAAGGCACGCTCGGCAAACTCGCGAAGGACGAGGCGCTTTACAACGAAACCACCGCCTCGATGACGAACCTCAAGGAAATCTTGCAGAAGATCAATCAGGGCCAGGGTACGGTGGGCAAGCTCGTGAACGACCAGGAGTTTTACAAGAACGCCAAACTCACGTTGCAGAAACTCGACAAGGCCACGGAAGGTTTGGAAGACCAAGGCCCGCTCAGCGTTGTCGGCACGCTGGCCAACAGCCTGTTTTGATTTCCCGCATTGGTCCCATCCGTCCCATTCGTCGTATTCCGGCTCAGGAGAACCGGAGATAAATGGCCTTCAAATACTCCGCCTCAGCAAACGTCGCTGGATGATCCGGCGCGTGCCGCGTCGTGCGCAGTTCTGCAAAAGTTCGCCCGCTCTTCGCCGCACTCCGCCGCACCGCTCCAAAAAATTCCTCCGCCGTCACGTGCGCCGAGCAGGAGCACGCCACCAGAATCCCGTCGCGCGCGAGGTGTTTTATTCCCGCCTCCGCGAGTTTGCCATACGCACGAATCGCCCCCGCCCGTTCCGCCTCGCGCTTCGCGAGCGACGGCGGATCGAGCACGACCAAATCAAACTTTCGTTTTGGATTTCCGGCCAGCCATTCGAACGCATCGGCTTTCACGAGTTCGTGCCGGCAGCCCGCGACGCCTGGTTCATCTTGATTCAGGTTGAAATTTCGCTCCGCTGCCCCCAGCGCGTGCGTGCTGATGTCCAGATCG
>DATDFH010000297.1:0-5836 GCA_036522715.1 Verrucomicrobiia bacterium | reverse complement strand
AGCCGCCGCACTCGCCGCCCTCGATGACGTGGAACACCTCCGCGCCACGCGCAAGAACAACGCCGCGGGTCTGCGCTACTTCGAGCAGCAGTTGACACGGCTTGGACTTGAGTTCGTTCCTTCACACGCGAACTTCCTCCTCGTGCGCGTCGGCGATGGCCAACGCGTGTTCACCGAACTGCAAAAACTCGGCGTGATCGTGCGCCCGATGGCGGGCTACCAGTTGCCCGAGTGGATTCGCATCTCGATCGGCACCCCGCAGCAGAATCAGCGATGTCTGGAGGCGCTCGAAAAGGTCACACGCTGAAACGCGGACACCCGGCCGGGCCGTTCACTCATTCAACCCGCCGTGGGGCCAGCCCAGCCAGAAGGGCGCTTCGTAGCGTTTGAGAATCTCCTCGCGGAAATCCGGCGAGCCGTATGGCGGCGGGCGCTTGTCGATCCGCGCCGGTCCTTGAGTGGGAGCTGCGGCGTCTGGCGATTCCGCGAGCGGCGGGCCGGCTGGCGTCGTGGGATGCGGCGGCGGAGCCGGTGCGCTGGTTGAACTTGGAGTTATCAGAGCATTCATAATTTCCTCAGGGGAAGACTGGGTTTTCGGATGCAGCCCCTCTTCAGTCGTCCGCGCGATTTCGCCCGGCGGAAACTGTCGTTTGCCAGTCGGAAAGAGCCTCACCTGCAGCCCGTCCCACAGCCGCGATTCATTCGTAGCGTTGTCAGCGTGCGCAGCCATTGATCGGTGAAAAGGTTTGAGGTTGTGGTGTTGCGCCTCCGAGGTCTCCGGGGTGATCGAAGGCAACGGGCGGTGAAACCGCTCCGGTTCCGTGAAATCCAGTCGCCCCACCTTCACGCGATACGCCGGCTGGAACCGTTTTGCGCAACTTCAATTCGATGTCCGGTCGCGCCTCCACTCCGGCGGCGAAGAAATCCATGTTGTCCAGGCGCGCCACCATTTCGAGATACGAATAAATTTGTCCGCGCTCGTACGGATCTTTTCCGGCGTCCGATTCCGGCTCCGTCTCGTTCTCGTCGTGTTCGTCCCAATCGCGATCGTCCGGCTCGACAATGGCGACCAAGGCCCGGGGCCGGTGCGTCCGGCTGCCACGCCAGAGATTGATCCAGTCCAGCACGGCATCGGGCAACGCCTCGCGCTCGTGCGCGGCGATGATGATGATGTCCGCGGCGGCGGCTTCCTCGGCAGCCATCTGCATCAGCCGCGGGACGGCGAGCACGTCGAACTTCCACATCGAATAGATCAACTGGCCCTCCGCGCCGCAGGAGCGGCCGACGCTTTCGAGCAGCGACTTCGCGCGGGTGCCGCCGGCAAAATCCTCGTAGGCCACCAGCGCGTTCACATCCGTCGCCGGCTCGAAGGGTTCGATGTCAGGGTGATTGAGGGTCAAATTCATGCGCCGGACTTTAGCCACGTCGCGGGTCGCCAACAATTGGATGAAACTCCAAACGCGCGTACGAACATTGCCTAGCCGTACTAAAGACTTTTCCCTGCGCGACGCCGCGGAAATAAAAAAGCGGGCCGGAGTCCCGCACTCCGGCCCGCGGGTTGCGCGGTAAGCGAGGACTAGTTCCCTTCCTTTTTCGGATGGCATTTCTCGCACACCTTGCCCTCGTTGGCCGCCTTGACGCAGCATCCATGCTCGCACTTCTTGCCCGCTTCGACGGTGGGTTCACAGCAGGGCTTTTTTTCGTCGGCCGCGCGGACGAGGATCGGCGCCGACAGCAGTGCCGTCACAGCGAGCAGTGCGCTCAGAGTCTTGATGCGTTTCATATCGGTTCTCCTTTGGTTGGTTCTTTTGGTTGCTTGCGGTCAAAGCATTCACTTCGGACAAAAGAGAGGGGGTCCGCCCGAGCGGCCCCCTCCCCATCGCAGGAACAAGCGAGACGGTCCATCGGCAACCGTAGCGTGGCGCTTGGTCGTTTGCGCCCTCGCAGGTCGCCTCCGGCGTACCCGTCTCGTGAACAAGCCTAGTGTGGGGTGTGGTCGCCAACAATTGGATGAAACGCCCGTCGGATCTGCGGAGATGCTTTAGCCGGGGTAAAGGTTTTGCCCGGCTGCCGCAACCAGCTCGTGCAGGATTCGAGCGGAGCGGCGACACTCTTGTCGCCGCCGTGATCCATGTTGATGCACGATGGCGACAAGATTGTCGCCACTCCTGCCGAACCTCACATGGTCCCAAGATTCCTCATGTCCTCCCACTGGACGGCGAAACGGATCAGTTCGCCGCTGGTCCTGAGCTTGAGTTTCTGCCGGATGTTCGCGTTGTGCACCGCGACGGTCTTGGGGCTGAGATGAAGTTGGGTGGCGATGTCCTTGGGCGCGCGCCCCGCACCGATGAGCTGAAGGATTTCAAACTCGCGGTCGCTGAGCGACTCCACCGGCGAAACCGGTGTGGCGGTGCGGTCGCCGGAGAACCATTTGAGGATGCGTTCGGAGGTTTGCGCGCTCACATAGACGTGGCCGGTGAGCACCTGGCGGATGGCGCGGAGCAATTCGGCAGGCGGCGCCTCCTTGGTGATGTAGCCGCGCGCACCGGCGCGCAAGGCCCGCTCCGCGTACAGCGACTCGTCGTGCATCGAGAGAATCAACACCGGCAGACGCCGGTACAGCGCGCGCAGGTCCTTGATCAACTCCAACCCGCTGCGGCCGGGCAACGAGATGTCGGCCAGCACCAGGTCGGGCTGCAGCTTGGGGACGGCATCCATCGCCTCGGCGACGTCGCGCGCCGCGCCGCAGACCGTCAGGTCGCGTTCACGGTTGATCGTGGCGCACAGCCCCTCGCGGACGACCGAGTGGTCATCCACGATCAGGATTTTGCGGCGCGCGGGTTGCGGCCGGCCCGCGATGCGGGCGGCGGCTTTCTTTCGCTGGGCTGGGTTGGGTTTCATACGGACTGATTGATTTCGCCGTGGCTTTCGGCAGCGAGGCGGTGACGCTGGTGCCGCCTTTCGCACCGTTCTGAATCGCCAGGGACGCGCTAATCATACTTGCCCGATATTGCATGATTCGCAAGCCCATGCCGTCGCCCGCCCGCGCTGCGGCGGGCAGACCCGAGCCGTCGTCTTTCACGGCGATGATGATCCGCTCGGGGGTGTCCTTGAGGGCGATGCCGATGCGTTTGGGGCGGCCGTGCTTGACGGCGTTGGTGACGGCTTCCTGCGCGATGCGATAAAGGTGCGTGGCCACTTCGCTGTCCTCGATCAACACCGGTGTCCGGCAATTGAACCGGCACTTCACACGGAACAGCATCGTGGTGCGCGCGGCCAGTTCCTGGAGCGCCGCCATCAGGCCATTGGGTTCGAGCTTCACGGGATGCAGGCCGCGGGCCAGCCGGCGCGCTTGCGCGATGGCTTCGTCGAGCACTTTCAGAATCTTGCCGGCATCCTTCGCCTGCGGGGTGCCGGTGGCCTTGAGGTCCTTTTGCAGGCCGCTGGTCAGATACACCGTGCCGGTGAGCAGTTGCCCAAGGCCGTCGTGCAAGTCCTGGGCGATGCGCCGCTGCTCCCGTTCGCTGATGCCGAGAATCTCGCGTTCGAGTTCCACCCGCTTGGTGATGTCGCGCGTGAAGACCGAGGAATGGATGAACCGCTCGCCGTCCCAGACCGAAATGGCATCGATCAATACGTGGCGGATCGCGCCGTCCTTGCGCTCGAGTTGCGCCCGCTGGTTGTTGATCGTCTCGCGCTCCGCCAGCCGCTTCAACAGGTCCTTCCCGGCGTCCGGGTCGCGCCAGAATTCGGTGAAGTCACGGCCCACAACCTCTTCCGCCGTGTAGCCGAGCAGGTCCAGTTGCGCCTGGTTCGCGCGCAGGATCGTGCCCGCGGCCGAGATCCATTCCAACCCGATCGGCGCGCCGCTGAAGAACTGCGCCAGGTTCCGCTCGCTGCGGTGCAACGATTCCTCGATGCGTTTGCGGTCGGTGATGTCGGTGACAATGCCGCCAATGGCGTAAACCTTTCCCGCCGCATCGCGCAGCGGAAACTTGGTGACGATGCTCGCGTGCGGGCCGTCGTCATGGACCGCCACTTCGTCGAAGTCCAGCGGGCGCCCGGTCTCGATCACCTTTTGATCGTTGGCCGTAAACAAGGCGGCCTGCTTGGGCGGGAAAAGCTCGGCGTCGGTCCGGCCCACGGCCTGCCCGGGCTTCAGATGGAACTCCTCGGCGAACTTCCGGTTGACCAGCAGGTAGCGGCCTTGCGCGTCCTTGAGGAAAACCATCGAGGGACTGTTGTCGAGGATCGCCTGGAGCCGCTCCTGCAGCTCGCGCAAACCCGCCTCCGCGCGTTTGCGGTCGGTGATGTCGCGCGCCACGTGGGAGAAGCCCGTCAGCCGCCCGGCTTCATCGGTGATGGCCGAGAGCGTCAGCGAAATGTCCACCGGCCGGCCGTCCTTGCGGTTGCGCACCGTCTCGAATGCCTCGACGACCTCGCCGCGCCGGATGCGTTCCAGGACGTTATGAAACTCCTCGGTCCGATCCGGCGGCCGGATGGTGGAATGCGGCCGGCCCACGATCTCCTCGGCCGTGTAGCCGTAAACGCGCTCGGCGCCCTTGTTCCAACTGGTGATGATCTCCTCCGGGGTGATGCTGAGAATCGCGTCGGAGGTGGACTCGACAATCGCGGCCAGCCGGGCGCGCGCCATCTCCGCTTCCTTGCGCGCGGTGATGTCTTCCTGCACGGCCACCCAGACGGACCCGTGCACCGGATGGCGCAAGGTGGACACGTTTCCCCGGCTCCAAAACCTCGTCCCGTCCTTCTTGATGTTACGAACCTCATACGTGGCCTCGCCGGACTTTTTCAACCGCTCCGTGATTTCCCGCGCCAGCTCCTCGGCGCTCTTCCCCGACTCGGGGGCAATGAGGACGGACACCGGCTTGGCATCCAGTTCGCCGACCTCGTAGCCGAACATTCTTTCAAACTTCGGATTGGCATAGACCAGGACGCCGTCACGCGCACGGATCATGCACACGCCCTCGATCATGTTGCTGACGACCGTGTGAAACAGCGCGAGGGCCTGCTCGGCGCGCCGGCTCTCGGTCACGTCCTGAATGGCCACCAGGCACTGCGACGGATGCTCCGACTCGGGATTGTCCAGCACGGTATCCAGCCGGCCGATGAATTCGGCGCCGTCCCGGCGGTGCATCCGAAGTTCGCACGACTGTTTCTCCGTGGCGCCGAACACCTTGCCATAGTGCATGTGAAGGGTGTGCTGCGATTCGGGCGCCACGAACTGGCTCAACCGCCGGCCGAGCAATTCCAGCCGCGCCGCCCCCAGCAGGGTGGCGGCGGTGAGATTCATTTCCCGGATGTAGCCGTGGTTGTCGAGGGTCAGGTAGCCGACCGGGGCGAAGTCGTAGAGCAGCGAGAGCCGCGAGTGCGAAGCCTCGATCTCCAGTTGCGCGCGCCGCAGTTCATCGGCCTGCATCTCCAGCTCGATCTGGTGGACCTGAAGCTCGTGGACCAGCTTCTGCACGTCCTGGACGGGCATCTTGGCGATGTCATCCCGCGTCGTGCGCAACGCCTGCTCGGCCCGCGAGCGCAAGGTGCGCGCGGGGACGGGGCGGTGGGTGGCGGCTTTCATGGTCAGAGTTGAAACGAGCGGGTCGAGCCAGGCAACCCCAGGTGGGCAGGGCGCGTCAGTCCTCTGCGCGCCGCGGCCTGGCATCCCGAAGACGGCGCGCACGGAGTGACGCGCCCTACCTGGCAATTCATGGGAAGGACCGTTGGCTTCCGTGAAGTCCCGCAGGGACGACCGAAAATAGCCCAGTGCTTTAGCACTGGGTTCGCACAACCGAGGAGTCGAGTCCCGCAGGGACGGCAGAAC
>DATDFH010000296.1:0-2545 GCA_036522715.1 Verrucomicrobiia bacterium | reverse complement strand
CGCGCGCCCGCCTCGACCGCCGCCAGCACCATGTCGCGGTGCTGGTCAATGTGTCGCGGGCCGATGGCGACGAGGTCAGGCTTCGTTTCCGCGAGCATCTTGTGATAGTCGGCGAAGCCTTTGGTCACTTTCAGCTTCTTCAACGCCCCTTCGAGGCCCTTCGCATCCGCGTCGGCGGCGGCGATGATCTCCGTCTCGGGCATTTGCAGCCACATCGTGTCGAGACCGTGGCCGTAATTGCCGCGCCCCGTGTGACCGATGACGGCGACGCGGAACTTGGCGTTGGAGTCGGCGGCGCGCGTCGCAAGCGCAAGGCTGGCGGCGGCGGTGGTGGAGATGAATTGGCGTCTGTTCATGGGGAGAGTTTTTCGCGATTGGACCAGAGTGCTTTCATTGCTTCGACAGTGTGTTCGACGAGCGCCTGTCCGCCATTTGGGCCGACACGGCTGCTCTGGATGATCGCGCTGTAGCTGCCGGCGGCAACGGCGCGCTCAGTGGGCAGGTAGCCGCCTGAGCCGGCGAGCTGGATGATGAAGGTCTGCACCGCCGGACTGCGCGCCTTCATCTGCACGCCGTAATCGGTGTAAAGCTCGAACTCGTTCGACGCGATCGCCACATCGCCGAGGCGCAGGACGTGCAGTTCCATCTTCTGCGTGCCGGCGCCGCTGGCCTGTTGCAGTTCGTAGCGGGTTACGACGGACTGGCTCCAGTTGTAGTTCCAACGCTGCGCCGCGTCTTTGGAAAATTTTTCCGCCTCCTTGCGCGCCTTTGTGACTTCGGCTTCAGTCACGACGCGCAACGGCAGTTCCAAATCCTTGACGCGATGCGCGAGCACCACGTCGGTGCGCTGATCCTTCTGCGCGGCGTCTCGCGCTTCCTCCCAGCCGTTGACGATGCGCCGGGCGATTTCCTCCATGCGCGTGAGGCCGCGCAATTTCCTCATGCGCTCATCCGCCGGCTTGCCGTAAATGAGATGCGGCGATTGGTCGCCGCCCGCGCCACCCCACGCGAGCACATGAAGCTCCCGGCCATGGCGCGCGCGCAACTGCTCGCGCACCGGATGCCAGAAATCCGCGTTGATGACGGAAAGGCTTTCAACTTCCTGCGCGGGGCAGGCGACATTGATCGCGGTGGCGACAAGCTTGTCCTGCGCGTCCCAGAAGAAGAGCGCTTCAAGATTGTGATCCTCGTAGCCTTCAAGGCCGCGGAATTTCTCCGTCGCCGTCGGGCCATACATCTGTGCCGAGCCATCGGAATAAAGCGGGCGGCGGTTCTGCGCCACGACGGCCTGACCCTGCCCCCACGCGACCTTGCCCGGCGCGCGTTTCTGCCAGCTCTCGACGATGGCGCCCGCGATGCGCGTCGTGATCCAATCCGCATAGTCGCTTGGTTTCATCACTCCTTTGTCCGGCAAAGTGTAGCGACCGTCCTGCGTCGCCGGTGCGGTGTGCGTGTGTGTGGCGGAGAGAAACAGTTTGTGCACGTCGAAGTCCGCAAGCTGTGGCTTCACCTTGGCCCGCACCATTTCGATGAGGCCCGGCCGGATGGCTACGAGATCGCACGAAACGAGAATGGCTTGGTCGATGACCTTTCCGCCTTCGCGGGATTCAAGTGCGAGCGCCGTGGCGCTGATGGGCGTCTCGGCTTTTTTGGCAACGCGCGTGTTGCGCTGGCCGTCGAGCGCGACCGGTTGGTCGGGCGTGATGTCCACGGTGGCGGCGCCGAAGCGGAACTCGGCGGCGTTCAGCGAAACCGAAGTGGCGGCAAGAATGAGCGTGAGCCAAGGCTTCATGGAGCGAATTGTGCCGCGTGAAATCCGCCCAGCGAGGTTTTTCATCTTGCCTTTGGCGAGACGCTCTGCGCGAGCGCGAGCAGCGGCGTCGTGGGCATCTGCACGGCATGGACATCGGCGAGGCGCACCTTCAGCACCTCGACGGATTGCTTCCCGCCCGCGAAGGCGACGAACAGATTGCCCTCGTGCTCCATCACGTGCGGGTAATCGATATGCCGGCCGCCGACGAGGTAGAGCATCTTGGTGAAGACGAGGCCGTCGGTGCTGACGGAGAGCGTCAGCGGATCGCGCTTCTTCGGGTTCGGATTTGAGACGAGGACGTAGCGTCCATCGCGGAGGCGCAGGCCGTTGATTTTCGAGGTGGCGTCGGGGAAGTTGGTTTTCACCGGCTTGCTCCACGAGTGGCCGTTGTCGGTGGAGAAGGCACGATCGAGGAAACCGCTGCGGCGGTTGTCGCGGAACACGGCCATCAGGTTTTGATCCGGCAGAATCCACCAGTCCGGCTCCTCGGCCTTCAACTCCGAGGCACTGCCGAGCACGGGGAACGACTCCCACGCATCGAGTGCCTTCACGCCGCCGACGAGGAAATGCATGCCGGTCGTCTTGTAGTCATGCGCGCGGCGCGACATCATCCAGTCGCCCGTGCGCAGCTTCAACGGCGGGAAATTGTTGATCGCATCCTTGAAAACCATCCCGGCATCTTCCCACGACTCATCGGCGGCCTTCAGGCGAAAGGCCCGCAGTTCGAGGCTC
>DATDFH010000295.1:0-18971 GCA_036522715.1 Verrucomicrobiia bacterium | reverse complement strand
AGAGGAGCGCGTGAAGCTCGCCGCGGAGAAAACGCTGCCGCTCGCCCGACGCGCGGCGCAACTAGGCAGCCGTTACGGTCTCTACAACCACGGCGGTTGGGGCGGAGAGCCGGAGAACCTCATCGCCGTCTGTCGCGACCTGCGTGAGAAGCACGGCATGACGAACGTGGGCATCGTTTACAACCTCCACCACGGCCACGATCACGTGGATCGTTTGCCCCCCGCGCTCGCGGCGATGAAGCCGTATCTGCTTTGCGTAAACCTCAACGGCATAACGCGCGACGGCGAGAAGCTCGGGAAGAAAATCCTCCCGCTCGGTCAGGGCGAACTCGACCTCGGCCTGCTGAAAATCATCCGCGACTCCGGCTATCGCGGCCCCATCGGCATTCTCGGCCACACGCAGAACGACGCGGAGGAACAGTTGAAGGACAATCTCGACGGCCTCGACTGGCTCCGCCCGCAACTCGACGGCCGGCCCGCCGGCCCGAAGCCGCAGCCGCGGACGCTCAAACGCGTCGCCGCCGAAGCAACGGTGCGCACCGGCCAGGCACAAGCGAGTCCGCCTCCCGACGTCGGCACTCGCACAACTTCCACAACCGCAAAGAAACCAAATTACTGGGCCGTCGAAGACGCGAAGAAGCGCGACAAGCTGCCGCTCTACCAGGCCATCCCCGCCGCGACGCCGGAAGAACTCACGGCTCACAATGGATTCCCAAAGCCCGAGTCCTTCCGTGAGTGGACGCGCTCGCACGGCGGCAACGGCTCTGCGCGTTACTCGGCGCTCACACAGATCAATCGCGCCAACGTGAAGCAACTCGAAGCCGCGTGGACGTTCCACTCCGGCGATGGCAAGGGAAACATCCAGTGCAACCCAATCGTCGTGCGCGGCGTGATGTTCGCGCCAACCGTCGGAGAGCACGTCGTCGCGCTCAACGCCGCGACCGGCGCCGAGCTGTGGCGCTTCAAGCCCGATGGTCGGCCGGCCTTCCGCGGCATCACGTGGTGGCCGGGCCGCGACGGCGCGGGCGAACGGCTTTTCTTTCCGACCGAAAACAACTGGCTTTACGCGCTCGATCCGAAGACCGGAAAGCCCATCGCGAGTTTCGGCGAAGACGGCCGCGCCAGGTTGCCGGTCGGCGCGCGTGTGGCGCCGGCCATCTTCGAGCGCACGCTCGACATCGCTGGTTACATCCGCGACGTGGAGGCGTTCGACGCGGTGACGGGCGAACATCGATGGACGTTTCACACCGTGCCGCACGAGGGCGAGTTCGGCTACGAAACGTGGGACAAGACCGAGATCAACGCCGCCAACTGCTGGGGCGGCATGACCCTCGACGACGCGCGCGGCATCGCCTACATCGCGACCGGTTCTCCGAAGGCGAACTTCCTCGGCATGTTGCATCGCGGCGACAACCTGTTCGCCAATTGTGTCGTCGCCATTGACGCGCGCACCGGCCAGCGCCTCTGGCATTTTCAGGAAATCCGGCACGACATCTGGGACCTCGACGTGCCCGCGCCACCCGTGCTCACCACGATCACACGCGACGGACGCAAGGTGGACGTGGTCGCGACGGTCACCAAGATCGGCAACACGCTGTTGCTCGACCGCGTGACCGGCAAGCTGGTGTTTCCGTTCCGGCTGCGGCGCGCGCCGGTGTCGAAGTTGCCCGGCGAATTGACCGCGCCGTATCAACCCGACGTGGAGTTGCCGCAGCCGTTCGCGCGGCAGGAGTTCAAACCCGCCGACGCGACCGAGCGCACGCCCGAGGCACGCGAGCGCGTGCTCGATCAGTTGAAGAGCGCGCAGTTCGGCTGGTTCCTGCCGTTGAGCGACCGCAAAGTGACCGTGTTTTACAACGTCCACGGCGGCGCGGAGTGGACCGGCGCGTGCGCGGACCCGACGACCGGCCGGCTTTACGTCACCGCCAACGAAGTGCCGTGGCTGATGTCGCTCATCGTGAACGACGAGCCGCGCTTCGACCCAAAGGCCAAACCGACCCGCGGCGAGGAAATTTTCCGCGTGACGTGTGTGCAATGCCACGGACTTGACCGCATGGGCATTGGCGTCGCGCCGCCGTTGCGCGGACTGCGGCATCGGTTGAAAGACGCGGACGTGGTGGAGTTGCTCAAGACCGGTCGCGGCCTCATGCCGGTCGCGCCGCCGATGAGCGACGAAGACCAGCGGGCGCTGCTCGATTTTCTTTTCCTGCGCGACCGGCCGGCGCCCAAAGGCCGCCCGCAGAAGCCGGAGCGTCCGCAATACGTGCAGAGCGCGTGGAACCGTTTCCTCGACCCAGACGGCTATCCCGCGTGCAAGCCGCCATGGGGCACGTTGAACTGCCTCGACCTCAACACCGGAAAACTGCTCTGGAAAGTTCCGCTCGGCGAATACGAGGAATTGACGAAGCAGGGCGTGCCGAAAACGGGCACGGAAAATTTCGGCGGTGCATTGGTGACCGCGGGCGGCCTCGTCTTTTGCGGCGGCACGCGCGACGGGAAAATTCGCGCCTTCGACGCCGACTCCGGCGCGGAGCTGTGGTCGGCGAAACTGCCATGGGGCGGCTACGCGCCACCGGCAACCTACGAAGTGAATGGACGCCAGTTCGTCGTCATCCCCGCGACCGGCGGCGGCAAACTCGGCGGGCCGACGGGGGATGCGTACGCGGCGTTTGCACTGCCGAAGAAATGAAAGTCGAACTCCGAATGCCGAAGGTCGAACCAAGGCCGACTTCCGAAATCCGAATCGGCACTCGGAATTCCTTCGGCCTTCGGATTTCAGAATTTGGATTCACCCTCATCGAACTTCTTGTCGTCACCGCGATCATCGCCATCCTCGCGTCGCTGCTCCTGCCCGCGCTGGCGAAGGGCCGCGCCCGCGCGCAGCGAGCGAATTGCCTGAGCAACCTCCGCCAGGCGTTCGTGCTCGAACATTGCTACGCGCTCGACTACGACGGCGCGGTGCCGCTCGGTTATCGCACCGGCACCAAGCAGTTCAACACGATGGTCTATTCCGGCACCGCAAATAAGTTCGTGATCTTCGGCCGGCTCTGGACCGAGAACCTCCTCGACCAGCCGCGCATTCTTTACTGCCCGTCAGAAACCGCACCCACGCAGGCGTTCAACACGTCCGCGAATCCGTGGCCGCCCGGCACTCCCGGCGTCAATGTGCAGGGCGGTTACGCCAGCAACCCGCTTGTGGATTGGGGCGCGAACGATACTCCGCCAACATGGCCGCAGCTCGACGTTCTCACAACCAACGCGCTGCTCGCCGATGGCGTCGGCCTGCCTGACCGCGTGGACTCGCGCCATCGCGAAGGCGTGAACATGCTCTTCGGCAGCGGCGGCGCAGAGTGGGTGCCGCGTGCGGTGTTCGACGCGCCGTTGAGCCAATGCACCAGCATCAGCTCGTCATGCAACGCAGCGCAGGACCAGATTTGGGCGGCGTTGAGTGCGCGCTGACGGCGCGGACGCCAAGTTTGGCAGGACGCGGCATAAAAGTATTTCAACGGGTGACGAAACGTGGAGCAACGCCGAGGGTTCCCAACCAAACTGTCCGCACATGACTTTGCGAATCCTTTGCGCATTATGCGCCCTCTGCGGCTTGATCGAGACCTTGCCCGCCCAGATCGGCGACAAGTCGGACAAGCCCGGTGAAATTCAGAAATCGCTCGTGCCGCGTAATCTCATCCCGCCCGCGCCGGCGCGCACGCCGGCGGAGGAACTGGAGACCTTCCAAATCGCGCACGGTTTCCGCGTCGAACTCGCCGCCGCCGATCCACTCGTGCAAGATCCCGTGGCGATGGCGATTGATCCGCAGGGACGGATGTGGGTCGTCGAGATGCGCAGCTACATGCCCGACCTGGATGGGAACGGCGAGGACAAACCCGTCGGCCGCGTATCGATCCTCGAAGACACCGACGGCGACGGGCGCTACGACAAGGGAACGGTGTTCCTCGACGGGCTGGTGATGCCACGCGCAATCTGCCTCGTGCGCGGCGGGGCATTGATCGGCGCGCCGCCGAAGTTGTGGTTCTGCCGCGACACGAACGGTGATTTGAAGTGCGACGAGCAAGTCGAGGTCGCGACCGATTACGGCATCATGGTGGACCCGAAGCGGCCCGAGTTGGCGAACCCCGAGCGCGCGCCCAACGCTCCCCTGTATGCGCTGGACAACTGGATTTACAACGGCGCCTACACCGCGAAGTTCCGCTTCCACGAAGGCAAATGGGAGCGCGGCACAACGACCTTCCGCGGCCAGTGGGGATTGAGCCAGGACGATTTCGGCCGGCTCTATCACGACTCGAACAGCGACCAGCTCCGTTGCGACGTGGTGCCGTCACACTACCTCGGCCGCAATCCGAACTTCCCCCGCCCCACTGGCGCGAACGTAAAGGTGCCGGAGAACCAGTTCGTCTGGCCCGCGCGAGTGAATCCCGGCATCAACCGCGGCTACCGCCCCGAGATGTTGCGCGACGGAAAGTTGAAGGAGTTCACTGCCGCCTGCGCGCCGTATATCTATCGCGGTGATTTGTTCGGGTCCGAGTTTTACGGCAACGCATTCGTGTGCGAGCCGTCGGGGAATCTCATCAAGCGAAACGTGCTCGCGGAAACCAACGGCACCGTCACCGCGCGCGAAGCGTATGAGCGGCGCGAGTTTCTCGCCTCGACCGACGAACGATTCCGCCCGGTGAATCTCCATACCGGCCCCGACGGCGCGCTCTATGTCGTGGACCTTTATCGCGGCGTGTTGCAGCACCGCATCTCGCTGACGAGCTATCTTCGCAAGCAGAGTGAGGAGCGCGCCCTGGACAAGCACGTTCACCTCGGCCGCATCTGGCGCGTCATGCCCGAAGGCAAACCAGCGCCAGGCGTGAAACCGGACTTCACGAAAGAATCTCCCGCGCAGTGGGTGAATCATCTCTCGCACCCGAATGCCTGGTGGCGCGAAACCGCGCAGCGCCTGCTCGTCGAGAGAGGCGATCTGTCCGTCGTGCCCGCGTTGCAGAAGCTCGCAACCAGCGGCAAGGAACCGCTCGGCCGGTTGCACGCACTGTGGACCCTCGAAGGCTTGCGGCAGCTCGACGTCCGCACCGTGGCCGCCGCGCTGAAGGATTCCGATGCACGCGTGCGCGTTGCAGCGGTTCGCGTGAGCGAGCTGCTGTTCGATGGTGAAGACAAGGGCGAGATCGTGACCAAGCTCCTCGCGCTGGCGCATGACCTTGCGCCGCAGGTGCAATTGCAACTGGCGCTCACGCTTGGCGAAACGCGCGACCCGCAGGCGGACGTGGCGATGGCGAATCTCGTGAGACAGCGCAGCGCAGAGAACAAGTTTCTGGCGGATGCGGCGGTGAGCGGATTGTTCGGTCGCGAAGTAGAGTTGCTCGAGAAGCTGTGCGCCGACGCGAGGTGGAGCCAGAGCGGGACGAACGCCGACAAGTTTCTCGGTTCACTCGCGCGCTGCGTGTTCGCCGGACGCAAGGCAGACAGCGTGGAGCGATTGCTCACGCTCATAGCCCATCAGCCGAAGACCGCGGCGAAGCGGCAACTCGCATTGCTTGACGGAGTGATGACCGCGGGGGCGGCGACGAAAAAGCCGGTGAAGTTTGCGCGGCAACCGCCGGTGCTGGCGGAGTTGAAGAAGCTCGGCGGCGGTTTGGTGAAGACGCGCGTGGCGAAGCTCGACGCCTCGCTCGTCTGGCCGGGCAAGCCGGGCGTGCCGCCGGAGCCGGTGATTCCGCCGCTGACGCAGGAGCAACAGGCGCGGTTTGAATCGGGGAAGGAACTCTTCAACGGCACCTGCGCCGCTTGCCACCAGACGCACGGCCTCGGACTCGAAGGACTCGCGCCGCCGCTCGCGGATTCCGAGTGGGTGCTCGGCTCCGAGCAACGCCTCGCGCGCATCGTCCTCCACGGCGTGAGCGGGCCGCTCAAGGTCAAGGGCGCCAGTTACGCGCTGGACATGCCCGCGATGGGCGTCTTCAACGACGAGCAAGTCGCCGCGATCCTCACCTACATCCGGCGCGAATGGGAGAACGGTGCACCACCCGTCGAACCGGCGACCGTGAAGCAAATCCGAACCGCCCACGCGAGGCGCTCAGACGCCTGGCGCCAGGAGGAGTTGTTGAAGGTGAAGTGATCCGGCGCGCCACGTCGTTCGCGCTCTGATTGTGTTTTACCCGGTCGGCAGGGCAAGGCCATGCTCCGTCCGCGTCCGTCGGCCCGAACGATGACATGCTCGCGCAATTGAACATTCCCTCCACAGTGATTATCGGCGGCGGCGCGCGCCATCAACTCGTGCCGCAACTACAGCGGTTGGCTGCGCGCCGGGCATTGCTGGTGACCGACGCGTTCATGGTGAAGAACGGCGTTGCGGGCTCGACGCACGAGGACCTCCAAACGGCCGGAATTGAAGCCACAGTTTTCGCCGACGTGCAGCCCGACCCGACCGTGGGCAACGTGATGGACGGCCTCGGCGAGTTGAATCGCGTCGGTGCCGACGTGGTGATCGCGTTGGGCGGGGGCAGCCCGATGGATGCGGCCAAGGCCATCGCCGTGCTCGCCACCAATCCCCCGCCGCTCGCGCAATACTCCGGTTATCACAAGATCCCGCGCGCCGGCCTGCCGCTCGTGGCCATTCCCACCACCGCCGGGACCGGCAGCGAAGTCACCAAGGTTGCGGTCATCACCGACACCGAACGCGACGTGAAGATGATGATTCTCGACGCGCACCTGCTGCCGCGCGTGGCGTTGGTGGATTACGAGTTGAGCCTCACGATGCCGGCGGCGCTCACCGCGCACGTCGGCGTGGACACGCTCACGCACGGCATCGAAGCGTTTGTATCGCGCAAGGCCAGCGCGCTCACCGATCCGCTGGCGCTGGCGTGCATCCGGCTCGTCGCGGAGAACCTGCCCACGGCGTATCGCGAGCCTAGCAACCACGCTGCGCGCGAGGCGATGATGACAGCCGCGTGCCTGGGCGGGATGGCCTTCGCCAACAGCAGCGTCTGCCTCGTGCACGGAATGAGCCGGCCGATCGGCGCGCATTTCCACGTCGCGCACGGGCTTTCCAACGCGGTGCTGCTGCCGACGGTCACTCGCTACTCTCTCCCCGGCGCCACGGAGCGCTACGCGACTGTTGCGCGTACTGCTGGCGCAGCTTCCGACACGGATTCTGAGACAGCCGCCGGTCAGGCGTTGGTCGAATACCTCGAAGGACTGAATCGCGACCTCGCCGTCGGCCGGTTCCGCGACGCTGCGAAAGTTGATCAAGCCAACTTCGAATCAAAACTCACCGCGATGGCCGAAGCCGCGCTCGCCTCCGGAAGCCCGCAGAACAATCCCATCGTCCCCGCCATCGACGAGATGGTCGCATTGTATCGTCAGGCGTGGTGAAGGCACGGGCGAACCCGGACGCAAAGACTGGATTCGACTTCCTCTCGCGCGTTCCTATACTCCGCGCCGATGACGCGCCAGCATCGCGTAACACTGAGATGAAATTGATCCGGACTTTCCCGTTCACGCTGCTTTTGACCGCTTCGTTCGCGTTCGCCCAGAGTGGCGACAAAGCGGGCGAGGAGCAGAAGTCGCTCGTTCCCGCCAAGCTCATTCCGCCCGCGCCGGTGCTGACGCCGGAGCAGGCGATGAAGTCGTTCAAGCTTCAGAAAGGTTTCCGCCTTGAACTCGTCGCCGCCGAGCCGCTGGTGCAGGACCCGGTGCAGATCGCGTTTGACGCCGACGGTCGCATCTGGGTCGTTGAGATGACCGGCTATATGCCCAACGTGGACGGCAAGGGCGAGGACGCGCCAGTCGGCCGGATTGTCATCCTTGAAGACACCGATGGCGACGGCGACATGGACAAGCGGACAATCTTCCTCGACGGCCTCGTGATGCCGCGCGCGTTGTGCCTGGTGCGTGATGGCGCGCTAATCGCAGAGCCGCCGAAGCTGTGGTTCTGCCGCGACACCGACGGCGACGGGAAGTGCGACGACAAAACGCTCGTGGCGGAAAATTACGCGAAAGAGGCGGACCCGCGTCTCGGCTTGCGGATGAACCCGGAGCACGCGGCCAACACGCTGATGCCCGCGATGGACAACTGGATCTACAGCGCGAACTTCACGACAAAATACCGCTACGACGGCGAGGCGTGGACCAAGGCGCCGGCAGCGTTTCGTGGACAGTGGGGGTTGTCGCAGGACAACTACGGGCGCTTCGTCTATGACTCGAACAGCGACCAGTTTCGCATCGACCTCGTGCCATCGGAGTATCTGGTGCGCAATCCGTACTTGCGCGGCGCGGCGGGACTGCAATGGAAACCGGTGGCTGACCAGGTCGTGTGGCCGATCCGTCCCAACCCTGGTGTGAACCGCGGCTACCGCAAGGGACAGCTCCGCGACACCGACTGGTCGCTGGCGACCTTCACGGCGGCAGCGGGGCCGGTCGTTTATCGCGGCGACAATTTCCCGAGCGACTGCGTGAACAATGAGTTCGTGCCGGAGCCGAGCGGCAACATGATTCGCCGCAACAAGACTTCCGAGAAGGACGGCTACGTTTTCGCGACCAACGCGTACGACAAGGCGGAGTTCATTGCCTCGACCGACGAGCGGTTCCGGCCAATCAACCTCAACAACGGCCCGGATGGCGCGCTCTACATCGTGGACCTGTATCGCGGGATCATCCAGCACCGCGTGTTCGTGACGAGTTACCTGCGGCAACAAATCCTAAGCCGCGACCTAGACAAGGGCATTCACCTCGGCCGCCTCTGGCGCGTCGTGGCTGAGGACCGTCCGCTGAATCACGCTCCCAAGCTCGGCAAGGCGTCACCGGAGGAACTCGTGCGCGCGCTCTCGCATCCCAACGGCTGGACGCGCGACACAGCGCAACGGCTGCTGGTGGAGCGCAATCCGGCAGCCGCGTTGCCGCTCCTCAAACAACTCGTTACCAAGGGCCGCGAGCCGCTCGGACGCCTGCACGCCCTGTGGACGCTCGATGGCATCGGCCAGTTCGATGCGACCACGGCATTGCAGGTCTTCAACGGCGAGAAGCATTCAAAGGTGCTCGCCACGGCAATTCGAGTAAGCGAGCCGGCGCTCAAGGGCGAGGCAAAGGCGCAGTTGTTGCCGAAGCTCACGGGTTTTGCCGAGGACAAGCGCGTGGACGTGCGGCTGCAATTGGCCTTCACGCTCGGCCAGGTGATTGACCCGCAGGCCGAGGCGGCCATGGCGAAGATCGCGTTCGTCAGTGGCACCAACGCACTGGTGCGCGACGCGCTGATCTCCGGCCTGGCCGGGCGTGAAGATGAAATGCTCGCGCGTTTGTTGGCCGACAAAAATTGGGCGACGAAGCGGCCGGGTCTCGACCAGTTCATCACCGGCCTGGCCAAATGCGTTGCGACACGGGCGAAAGGCGAAGACGTGAACAAGGTCCTCGAAGTGGCCGCGTCGCCGCACGCGGCATCCTGGCAGACGGCCGCCGTTCTCGGCGGGCTGGCGGCCAATGCCCCCGGATCTTCAGCCAGCAAATCCAAAGGCAAGAGCGGCCAGTCGGCGCCGCGCGTGAAATACATCCGCGTCGCTTCGGAGCCGCCCGCGCTCGCCGCGTTGCGGAAGCTTACCGACAAACAGGTGAAGTCCGACCTCGCGAAGCTCGACCGCGTGCTGGTCTGGGCCGGCAAGCCGGGCGCTCCGCCACCGCCGGTCATCAGGGCGCTCTCCGAGCGGCAGCACGCGCGGCTTGAGGCCGGCCGCCAGCTTTACGAAGCGACTTGTGGCGCGTGTCATCAGCCGCACGGTTTCGGCCAGGAGGGACTTGCACCGCCGCTGGCGGATTCGGAGTGGGTCGCGGGCAAAGACGTGGTGCTGGCGCGCATCGTCCTTCACGGCGTGCATGGCCCGATCAGTGTGCTGGGCCGGAAGTTCGATCTCGACATGCCGTCCTTCGACTCGCTCGACGACGAACAACTCGCGTCGATCCTCACCTACATCCGCCGCGAATGGGACCATACGTTCGACCCGGTGGAACCGGCAACGGTGGCCAAGGTGCGCGCGGCGACCAAGACCCGTGGCGAGGCGTGGACTGAGGCGGAATTGAAGAAGGTAAAGTAGCGGAAAAGCGGGAGCGCGGTCAGTTCGACAGCGCCACCAGGTAACGCTGCACCCGCGCGGCCTTTGCGCTGCTCCCGGCCTGCACGTAAATCTGATGCAGATTCAGGCAAATCCGGATAAGCATCCGCCGCGGCGTCACCGGGGCGAGATGGGATTCTTGGTAACCTTGAGTGCTTTGAAGGAGGTATTTGACGCAATCGCTCTTGGTCAGCAAGCGACCACGGTTGAAAACGTCGATGTAGATCTCCGCCGTCGTGGACTGGAATCGGCAGACGAAATGCCCGGGCATTCCGATTCCCGCGACTGGAAGGCGTAGTCGGCGGGCCAGCAGCAGATAGACGAGCGCGAGGTTAATCGGGTTGCCAGTGCGGCGGTCGAGCACACGATTGAGATAACTGTTCTCCGGGTCGTAGTAGTTTTTCTCGTTGCCGACGAAGCCCAGCTCCGTGAAGAGACGCTTGTTGACGACGCCAATGATCTGGTCCGGCTCGGCGCCGTAATCGATGCGCTCGAACAGGTCGCCCGCAATCTGGTCCAGCCACGCGCGGTAGCCGGTGATGTTGATGTCGGGGTATTCCGCGCTCGCCAGAAGCCACGCAGCCTCTTCGATGTCGAGGTCTTCACCCTGGCTCACGCAAAAGGCGAGGAAGGCGTTGTCGGTCTCCTGGCGTTTGAAATGGCGAAGGATATCGAGCGCGCGCCGACGGACCAGTGGCTGGTTGCTCCGGGTGTGGTCTCGCAGCCAGCCGACGGCTTCGGCGCCATGCCCGATGATGCGCGCGCGGACAGCCTCGTAAACAGCGGGATCCTCATCAGCCAGCAAACTCAAGAGGGCAGTCCGTTCTTGGTCGGAGAGGACGGTCTTTAGTGAGGATGGTGATGCTTGTGTCATTTGCGTCACCTGACAGGCGTTTGCATAACGCACCCATCGCCCGACATCAAAACATTTCTGGAAGCGCGTTGAAAATATCCACGCGATCGCGTCTCAGCCGTGGGAATTTTTCTCGTTGGAGCGAGGGTCGCCTGCGCGTTCGACGTCCGACGAATCGAACGTGCGCCGGAAGAGGTCGCGTTGTTCGGTGCGCGTGCGACGCCGCAAAATCACGAGGTCAAGCAAGGCCGTGCCGATGGCCAGCAGCGTAAAGACCGAACAGATCAGCCAGTAGATCAGATACCAGATTTGATGCAGGTACGGCTCCAGCACCGTCCGCCCCCAGATCACCATCCCGGCCGCCACGGCGAGGAAGAACGCGCCGAACCAGCGGCGGCGGACGTCGCGGGAAGTGGGTTGCACGAACGCAAGATAGCAGAGCAGCGCACGGAACAGAAAGGATTTCGGCGGGCGCCGCGAACTTCGGATTGCGTCCCGTCATCCGGGGCGTATTCTTGCCACGTTGTTCGCGGTTGATCGGTCGCAAATGGAAACACGCAACCTCGCCTCCCCATGCAAGTCACCAAACAACTCGCCCTGTTCCTCGACAACCGTCCCGGCACCCTCGCACGCGTCTGCGATGCGCTGGCCGAGGCCAAAATCAACATTTACGCTGTCTCGACCAGCGACACCATCGACCACAGCGTCGTCCGGCTGGTGGTCAGCGATCCCGACCGGGCGCTGCGCGTGTTCGAGGAGCACAATGCGCTGGCGGTGGAGGACGACGTGTTGCTGATCGAAGGCGACAACAAGCCCGGGTCGTTGGCGCGCATCTGCCACCGGCTGGCCGCGGGCGGCGTGAACATCGAGTACGCCTATTGCGCCACCCCACCCAGTTCGAAAAAGGGCCTGCTGGTGCTCCGCGTCTCCAACGCGGCCAAGGCACTTAAGACCCTCAACGGCTGATCCGCCGCCATGCGTCCGGTGTCCGAGCAGGCGAAGGTTTTCCCTACGCGTTCCGCCGCATCCCAGCACCCGGTGTTGTACGAGATCAACACCCGCTGCTGGCTGCGCGACCTGTCCACCCAGCTTGGCCGGCCGATCAACCTCGGCAACGTCCCTGAAACCGAATTCACCCGCTGGCGCGAACTGGGATTCACCCACATCTGGTTGATGGGAGTGTGGACCAGCGGCCCGCACAGCCGCCAGCAGGCGCTCGATGACGTCGAGATGGTCCGCGAATACCGCGAGGTGTTCGGCGGCGAGGACACCAGCGGGCTGGCCGGTTCGCCGTATGCCATTGCAGAGTACTCGGTGCCGCCCGCGCTTGGCGGGGACTCCGGCCTGCGCAAGCTCCGCCAGAAGCTCCACGCCCACGGCTTGAAGCTCGTCCTCGATTTCGCCCCGAACCACGTCGGGCTGGATCATCCGTGGCTCACGGAGCGGCCGGAATTGTTCGTCCATCGTGACAACGAATTTGCCGAAGCCTTTGCCATGCGCACCCGCCACGGGACAGTGTGGATGGCGCACGGCAAGGATCCGAACTTCTTTTCTTGGATCGACACGGCGCAACTGGACTACCGGGTTCCCGAAACGCGCGAGGCGATGTTTGGCGTGCTGGCCTCCGTCGCGGAGCGCTGCGACGGCGTGCGCTGTGACATGGCGATGCTGGTGTTGAACGAGGTGTTCGCAAAAAATTGGGCGAAGATCCCCACCCCCAACAATCCACCGGAGAGGGAGTTCTGGGCCGACGCGATCACCGAGGTGCGGCTGGCGCATCCGGGGTTTCTTTTCCTCGGCGAAGTGTATTGGGGTCTCGAAGAGAAGCTGCTCGAGCTGGGATTCGATTACACTTACGACAAACACCTCTACGACCTAGTGATCCACCGGAAACATCTGGACGTGCAGGCACACCTGCTGCAAAAGGGGCCGGAGTTCATCCGACGCACGGCGCACTTCCTCGAAAACCACGACGAGTCGCGCGTGGCCTCGCTCCTTTCGCTGGCCGAGCACCGCGCCGCGGCACTGGTCATGTTCGGCCTGCCGGGTTTGCGGATGCTGCACGAAGGGCAGTTGACCGGCGCGCGGATCAAGGTGCCCGTCCAATTCGGCCGCCGCCCGGTCGAGCCGTCGCAGCCCGAAATCGAGAGCCTCTACGAATACCTGCTCGCCGCTTTGAGCATCTCCGCCGTCGGCAAGGGCGAGTTTCAACTGCTCGTTCCGGCGCCCGCGTGGGCCGACAACACAACGTCGGTCAACATCGTCATCGTGCAGTGGAAAGCCGCACCCGAGGAGTTCGACCTGGTGACCGTCAACCTCGCGCCTCACTCCAGCCAGTGCCACGTTCATCCAACCATTGGCCACCTTGCCGATCACGATTGGGAGATGAAGGATCTGCTCGGCGAGGAACATTACATCCGCCGCGGCGATGACCTCGTGGCGCGCGGCCTCTATCTCGACCTCAAACCGCACGCGGCGCAGCTCTTCCACTTCCGCCCCGTTGGCTATTCGGCGGCCTACCTCGAAGCACACGCGGCGAAGTTCTGACCGGCGGCCCGAACGCTCCCGTTTCATCGGTGGTTCTCCGTCGGTGAACAATTTTCAACATTCCACTATTGCGCTCCCCGTGAGGTTTAGTAAAAGCTAGTCAAATTTGGCGCGCGTTGGGCGCACCGAGGCGCGCCGCAAAAACCCAGACATGAAGCAGCAGTCAAGTCGGACGAGACGAAACCCTGACGCCCTGCCCCCAAAGCAGGGCCTCTACGACCCGCGATTCGAGCACGACGCCTGCGGCGTCGGTTTCGTTGCTCATCTCAAGGGCCAGAGGTCGCATTCGATCGTCGAGCAAGGGCTGGAGATTCTGCACAACCTCGATCACCGCGGCGCGTGCGGCTGCGAGGTCAACACCGGCGACGGCGCGGGCATCCTCATCCAGATGCCGCACAAGTTCCTTGCCGAGGCGTGCGAGAAGGCGAAATTCAACCTCCCGCCCGCCGGCCAGTACGGCACCGGTCTCGTGTTTCTGCCGCCCGATGCCCGCCAGCGCCGCAAGATCGAGCAGGCCTTCGAGAAGATCGTCCAGTCGGAAGGCCAGCAGTTTCTCGGCTGGCGCACCGTGCCGACCAGCAACCGTTCGCTGGGCGAGACCGCCAAGTCATCCGAGCCATTCATCCGCCAGCCTTTCATCGGCCGCGACGAGTCGCTCACGGACGAGATGGCCTTCGAACGCAAGCTCTACGTCATCCGCAAGCGCGCCTACAACGACATCCGCTGCTCGACCATTGACGGTGCGCAGTATTTGTATGTTTGCAGCCTCTCCTATAAGACGATCGTCTATAAGGGCATGCTCCTGACCGAACAGGTCGGGAAATATTTCCCCGACCTCAAGAAGGAGTCCATGGAGTCCGGCCTTGCGCTGGTCCACTCGCGTTTCAGCACGAACACCTTTCCAAGCTGGAGCCGCTCGCATCCCTACCGCTACATCGCGCACAACGGCGAGATCAACACCCTGCGCGGCAACATCAACTGGATGCACGCCCGCCAGGCGCTTTTCGAGTCGGACCTTTTCGGCGAGGACATCCAGCGCACGCTCCCGGTCACCGATCCGAACGGCAGCGACTCCGCAATGTTCGACAACTGCCTCGAACTGCTCGTGCTCGCCGGCCGCTCGCTGCCGCACGCGTTGATGATGATGATCCCCGAGCCGTGGACGAACCACGAGTCCATGAGCGACGAGAAGAAGGCGTTCTACGAATACCACTCCTGCCTGATGGAACCGTGGGACGGTCCCGCTTCGATCGCGTTCACCGACGGCAAGGTCATCGGCGCCACGCTCGACCGGAACGGCCTGCGCCCGTCGCGTTATTACGTCACCAAGGACGACCTCGTCATCATGGCGAGTGAAGCCGGCGTGCTTGAGATCGCGCCGGAAAATGTTTTGGAGAAGGGCCGCCTCCAGCCCGGCCGCATGTTCCTCGTGGACACCGAGCAGGGCCGCATCATTTCGGATAACGAGATCAAAGAGACGATTGCGAAGGCGCACCCGTATCGCCAGTGGCTCGACCAGCACATGATCGAACTGGCCAGCCTGCCCGATCCCGGCAAGCTGCCCGAGCCGGATCACGACACCGTGCTTCAACGCCAGCAGGCATTCGGCTACACGTTCGAGGATTTGCGCCTTCTCATGGTGCCGATGGCACGCGACGCCGTCGAAGCCGTCGGCTCGATGGGCACCGACACACCGCTCGCAGTGCTCTCGGACAAGCCGCAGTCGCTCTACAGCTACTTCAAGCAGCTCTTTGCGCAGGTCACCAACCCACCCATCGACTGCATTCGCGAGGAAATCGTCACCAGCGCCGAGACGACCATCGGCTCCGAAAAGAATCTCCTCAAACCGGTTCCTGAGAGCTGCCACCTCATCGAACTCAAGTCGCCCATCCTCACCAACGACGAGTTCGCCCGACTCAAGCACCTTGATCAGCCCGGTTACAAGTCGGTGACGCTGCCAATTCTCTATCCGGTGGCCAAAGGTGCGAAGGGCCTGGAGAAGGCGCTCAATGATTTGTTCAAGAAGGCGAACCAGGCCATCGCCGACGGGATCAACATCCTCATCCTCTCCGACCGCGGCATTGACGCGAAGAACGCCGCCATCCCCGCGCTGCTCGCCGTCAGCGGCCTGCATCATCATCTCATCCGGGAAGGCACGCGCACCCGCGTCGGACTCGTGCTCGAATCAGGCGAGCCGCGCGAGGTGCATCATTTCTCGCTGCTCATCGGTTACGGCGCTGGCGCGATCAATCCGTATCTCGCCTTCGAGACGCTTGACGACCTGATCCGCCAGGGCCTCCTGAAAGACATGGAGCACAAGACCGCCTGCAAGAACTACGCGAAGGCCGTGGTCAAGGGCGTCGTCAAGGTCGCATCGAAGATGGGCATCAGCACCATCCAGAGTTATCGAGGTGCGCAAATCTTCGAGGCCGTCGGTCTGGCGAGCGCGGTGGTGGACAAATATTTCACTTGGACCGCCAGTCGTGTCGAAGGCGTCGGCATCGACATCCTTGCGAAGGAAGTGGAGCTGCGCCATCGCCACGCGTTCCCCGAACGGCAGGTTAACGGCCACACCCTCGATGTCGGCGGCCAGTATCAATGGCGCCAGGACGGCGAGCTGCATCTGTTCAACCCGCAGACCGTCCACAAGCTCCAGCGCGCCGTCCGCTCCGGCGACTACAAGGCCTTCAAGGATTATTCCGCGTCGGTCAACGAACAGTTCAAGAAGTTGTGCACGTTGCGCGGCCTGCTCGATTTCAAGGCGAACACGCCGGTCCCCATCGAGGAAGTCGAGCCGGTTGAGGCCATCCTGAAGCGTTTCAAGTCCGGCGCGATGAGCTACGGCTCGATCTCGAAGGAGGCGCACGAGACGCTCGCCATCGCGATGAACCGCATCGGCGGCAAGAGCAACACCGGCGAAGGCGGCGAAGACCCGGAGCGCTATTCGTGGACGAACGAGCGCGGCGACTCGAAGAACTCCGCCATCAAGCAGGTGGCATCAGGCCGGTTCGGCGTGACGAGCAACTACCTTGTCCACGCGCAGGAACTCCAGATCAAGATGGCCCAGGGCGCAAAGCCCGGCGAAGGCGGCCAGTTGCCCGGCCTCAAAGTCTTTCCGCCGATCGCGAAGGTTCGTCACTCGACGCCGGGCGTCGGCCTCATTTCGCCGCCGCCGCACCACGACATCTATTCCATTGAGGACCTGGCGGAACTCATTCACGACCTCAAGAACTCGAATGTCAACGCGCGCATCAGCGTGAAGCTCGTCGCCGAGGTTGGCGTGGGCACCATCGCGGCGGGTGTCGCGAAGGCGCACGCCGACGTGGTTCTCATCAGCGGTTACGACGGCGGCACCGGTGCGTCGCCGCAGACCTCGATCAAGCACGCGGGCATCCCGTGGGAACTCGGCCTCGCCGAAACTCACCAGACGCTCGTGTTGAACAATCTCCGCTCCCGCATCGCAGTCGAGACCGACGGCCAGTTGAAGACCGGCCGCGACGTGGTGATCGCCGCGTTGCTCGGCGCAGAGGAGTTTGGTTTTGCCACCGCGCCGCTGGTCGCGCTCGGCTGCATCATGATGCGCGTGTGCCACCTCAACACCTGCCCGGTGGGCGTGGCAACGCAGAACGAGGAATTGCGCAAGCGCTTCACCGGCGATCCCGAGCACGTGGTGAACTTCATGAAGTTCATCGCGCAGGAAGTCCGCGAACTCATGGCGCAACTCGGCTTCCGAACCGTCAACGAAATGATCGGCCGGACCGACCGTCTCGAAGCGAAGAAGGCCGTTGATCATTGGAAGGCCAAGGGGCTGGACTTCAGTTCGATTCTTTACCAGCCCGAAGCCGGCCCCGAGGTCGGCCGTTATTGCCAGATTCCGCAGGATCACGGCCTCGACGAGTCACTCGACGTGACGACCTTGCTCAAACTCTGCAAGCCCGCCATCGAGAAGAAACAGAAGGTCCGATCCACGCTGCCCATCCGCAACGTCAACCGCGTCGTCGGCACGATCGTCGGCAGCGAGATCACGCGTCGCCACGGCGCGGCGGGACTGCCCGAGGACACCATCCAGATTCACTTCCACGGCAGCGCCGGTCAGACCTTCGGCGGCTTCATGCCCAAGGGCATGACCTTCATCCTCGAAGGTGACGCGAACGATTACTTCGGCAAAGGCCTCTCGGGCGGGAAGCTCATTCTCTTTCCGCCGGAGGGTTCCACGTTTGTGCCCGAGGAAAACATCATCGTCGGCAACGTGGCACTCTACGGCGCAACGGCCGGCGAGGCTTACATCCGCGGCATGGCCGGCGAACGCTTCGGCGTCCGCAACTCCGGCGTCAACGCCGTCGTCGAGGCGGTGGGCGACCACGGTTGCGAGTACATGACCGGCGGCAAGGTCGTCATCCTCGGCCCGGCCGGGCGCAACTTCGCCGCGGGCATGTCCGGCGGCGTGGCCTATGTCCTCGACGAAGCCGGTGATTTCGCAACACGCTGCAACAAGCAGATGGTTGGCTTGGAAAAACTCGAGGAGGAGGATGCAGCAACGTTGAAGGCGATGATCGAGAACCACGCGATCAGCACCAAAAGCACGCGCGCGGCGAAGATTCTCGCCGAGTGGTCGAAGTATCTGCCCAAGTTCGTGAAGGTGATGCCCAAAGATTACAAGCGTGTGTTGCAATCGCTCAAGAAAGCGCAGGCTGACGGCCTCACCGGTGACGAGGCGATGACGCGGGCCTTCGAGGAAAATGCCCGCGACGTGGCGCGCGTGGGCGGCGGTTGATGCATTTCTTTTTCACCTGGAAAAACTGAGACATGGGCAAACCCACTGGATTCCTCGAATACGTCCGCGAACTCCCGCTCGACCGCAACGCGCTCCAGCGCATCCGCGACTGGAACGAATTCCACGAGCACATGGAAGAGGCCCGGCTGCGCGAGCAGGGCGCGCGGTGCATGGATTGCGGCATTCCCTTCTGCCACACTGGCCAGCTCATCAGCGGCATGGCCAGTGGCTGCCCCATCAACAACCTCATCCCCGAGTGGAACGATCTCGTCTATCGCGGGCTTTGGCAGGAGGCGCTCGAACGGCTGCACAAGACGAACAACTTCCCGGAGTTCACCGGCCGCGTCTGCCCTGCGCCGTGAGAAGGCTCGTGCGTGCTCGGCATCAACTCGCCGCCCGTCACCATCAAGAACATCGAGTGCGCGATCATTGATCACGGCTGGGAAAACGGCTGGGTCAACGCCGAGCCGCCGAAGAAGCGCACCGGCAAAAAGGTCGCCGTCGTCGGCTCCGGTCCCGCGGGCCTGTGCGCCGCCGCGCAACTCAACAAGGCCGGCCACACCGTAACCGTCTTCGAGCGCGCCGACCGCCCCGGCGGGTTGCTCATGTATGGCATCCCCAACATGAAGCTCGACAAGGAAAAGGTCGTGATGCGCCGTCTGCACCTGATGGAGCGCGA
>DATDFH010000294.1:0-8431 GCA_036522715.1 Verrucomicrobiia bacterium | reverse complement strand
AGCGCCAACGCCTTTTCGAGTTCACCCGCGCCGAGTCCTTGGAGGGCACAGGGTTGTTTCAGCGGCGAAGCGTCGATCTTGCGCGCGAGTTCGTTCCACTCCCGAAGCGTCAGCGGCGTGGGCGTCGCGTCCGTTGCCGTTTCCGGCAAGGCGAGGGTCGAGCAGAGCAGCAGGATCGTCTGCCCGTCGTCGCTGAGATGTTCGTTTGGATTCACCGGTCAGTGAGACGGCGCCGCCGCAAGCGCACCACCCCGATCAACTTGCGGCCGTTTGCGGCATTTCGAATCCCGACAGGTACACCAGAATTTCCCGCTCCCGTTGCTGCAACTCCAGCAGCCAGGCGCGCGACATCTGCGCGTATGCTCCCGAGGACATCGTCTGCCGCGACCGTCGGAGCAGATCCTTCAGCGTTCTTACAGCCTGCTCGGCCTTCTCCAACTGTTCATCATTCGTGATCATAGTTTCACCTCGATTATACCACGGGGTCTGCCGTCACGCGTGGTCTGCAAACATTCCAACACCTGCTCCAGCATCACCGCTGCGCCGGCTTCGGTCATCCAGAAAACGTCCGCACCATAAACAAGCTTCGCTCGCTCGTGGGCAAACAAGTCGCTGAATGCGGGCGAAAGCGTGATGGCATCGGAGTCAGTCGTCACCAACAGCCACAGATCAATGTCGCCGGGAACTGCCTTCTGGCTGGCGAAGCTGCCGCCGATCCAGCAGCGACGCACCACGCCGCAAGCCCGGATTCGCCCGAGCATTTCTTGGAACACCCGGCCCAACTGTTCGCGACGGGCATCGCCTTGACCGAACAAAGCCACGATCTCCGACGACGTCAGAGGATATATTCCAACCATCAGTTCGCCGCTCGAATCGAATCGGACTCTCATTTCGTCATTCAACCGCCGCGCGGCGAGGCCTTCGCCAATGCGAACGGAAACACCGGCCCGCTGCCGCGCAGGCGCAACATGATCGAGAGCAGCGTGAGCGTCCATCCCGAATCCACCATGTCATCGACCAGCAGCACCGGGCCGGCGGGGAGAACGGGCGGGGCTTCGCCGCCGAGCAATCGCGCCGCGCCCCAAGCCGCCTGACGCAGCAACCCCTCGGGCTTCTCGTCAGCGACCTCGAATGCGCCGAGCAAATTGCGGAGCTGCTGGACGCCGTTGTGCATTTCCTTTTGCGGCCGGGTGTCGCGCCGCTTGTGAAGCACGGCATGGAACGGCAGTCCGAGGCGACCCGCGATGCGCCGCGCCAGGTCGGCCACGAGCGCAGTGTGATGTCGCGACGGCACGGCGGTGACCCATTGCGGCGCGGGGTCGGGTCTCCATTTCTCCTGAATCAATTTGAACGCGGCCTCGACGAGCGCGTCGCTGCATGAATTTGCGCCGTACTTGCACCGCGCAACTTCCTCGCCCCAGCCCGCATCCCCGTAAATGCACAACGCCCGTCCTGCTTCGGAACGGACGGGCACCGGGATCGTCGTCTTGGGCGCGTTGGATTCGAAGCGCTCCACGGCTTCTGCGTATGCCGACTGGATTTCGTGCAGCAACGGCTTGGGCCAGCGCAAACGCGGCTCAAGCACGAGCGAATCGCCGCGCAGGAAATCGACGGCGGACTGGATGAGCGGCGCGGGCACGGAGCGGCGGTCGATGTGGTGCGTGCAGTTCATGCACTTGCCGCACGGCGCGGCGGCCGGATCATCGAGCGCGCGGGAAAGAAATTCCATCAGGCAGCCGGCGTGTTCGACGTAGCGCTGCATCTGGGCGACCTCCGCGCGCCGGAGCCGCGTGACCTGTTCGTAGCGCGCCGTGTCGGGCTGCCAGGGATTGGCCGCGCGGCGGAAGCCGTGTTTCTCGCGCTGCACGGCACCCTCGACTTCGAGGAGCTTGAGCGCCTTTTCGAGGGCGTTGCGGCCTTCATTCAGCTCCGCGCCGATGTCGTCGAGCGTGAGCGCCTTGCCCGGCTCCAGCGCGCGCAGCACGCCTTGCATCACGTCCAGCGGCGGGAACGCCGTGCGGATGAAGTAATCCGAAATCTCGTCGTCCTCGCGTCCGCTGAGCAGAATGCCGAACGCGGAATCAACGGCGCGACCCGCGCGACCGACCTGCTGATAGTAGGCAACCACCGAGCCGGGCCGCTGGAAGTGGATGACGAAGCCGAGGTCGGGTTTGTCGAATCCCATGCCGAGCGCGACGGTGGCGACGAGGGCTTTGACTTCGTTGTTGAGCAGAAGGCGCTCGGTTTCGATGCGCTCGGCTGCTTCGAGATCGGCGTGATAGGCGCGGGCGGTGACGTGGTTTTGTTGCAGCCACGCGGCGACGCGGCGCGCGTCCTGTACGGTGAGCGTATAAACGATGCCGTTGCCGGGCAGTTGCGGGAGGAAATGCGCCAGCCACGCGAGGCGCTCGGCCTGACCGGCGAGTTTGATGTTGTAGAGCCGCAACGACGAACGCACCAGCGGGCCGCGCACGACGTGGAGGCCGGCGATCTGCGCTTCGATGTCGCGCACCACGCGGTCGTTGGCGGTCGCGGTCGTGCAGAGTACGGGCACGCCGGGCGGCAACCGGCCCATCACTTGCACGATGCGGCGATAGTCGGGCCGGAAATCGTGGCCCCAATCCGAAATGCAGTGCGCCTCGTCCACGACGAACAGTCCGATGCGCCCCTGGAGCAACGGCAAAAGTTTTTGGAGAAAGTCCGGATTGCCCAGCCGCTCCGGTGAAACCATGAGCAGGTCCACCTCATTCGTCTGGAGCGACGTCTCGACTTCCGCCCAGTCCTTGACGTTCTCGCTGTGAATCGTGGCCGCGCGCACGCCGAGTTTTTCCGTGGCGAGAAGCTGGTTGCGCATCAGGGAAAGGAGCGGGCTGACGAGCAGCGTCGGTCCGGAACCGGCGGCGCGCAGGATTTTGGTCGCGAGGAAATAGACAATGCTTTTGCCCCAGCCGGTGCGTTGCACGACGAGCACACGACGGCGTTGGTTGGCGACGAGGTCGATGGCTTCCCACTGGCCGTCGCGAAACTCCGCGCCCGCGCCGAGCATTGCCCGCAACAAGGTGAGCGCCTCCGGCCGGTTCATGATGCGCGGGAGGATGATCACCAGCGACGGCTTTGGAAAGGATCGAATCGCCCGCGGGCGATGCGGCCGCGGTGGCAGATTCGTCAGCAGTTATTTGAGGCGACGCGGGCATGATCCTGACTTAGAATCCCGTTGCCGCCGCGACCAATTGACCGCACGGCGTGTTGTCGGTTGATTCCAATCTCTTTCATCGCGAACAAAACCATGAACCGGAGAATCCCATGAAAATCCAATCGTGCATCCTGACCCCGCTGCTTGCCGTCGCGATTCAGTCGCTGGCCGCCGAATCACGGCCCGCCGATCCGCTGGGCGATGCGCTCTTTCCGCCGGAGTTGATCCTGCACCACCAATACGACATCGGCCTCAGCGATGAGCAGCGTGAGGCGATCATGTCGCAGGTGCAGCAGGCCCACGAGCGGTTCGCCGATTTGCAACAGCAACTTCAGAAGGAGGCGGAGGCGCTGGGCGCGTTGCTGAAGAAGAAACGCGTGAATGAAGACGCCGCGCTGGCGCAGTTCGACAAGGTCCAAGCCGGCGAACGCGAGATCAAGCGCGCGCATCTCGCGCTGGTCATTGGCCTCAAGAACAAACTCACCGCGACCCAGCAGGGCAAGCTTCGGGAGTTCAAGAAGCAGTTGGCCGCGCACGGCGGCGCCCCGCCCGTGTTTCCGCCCGAGTCGCTTCGCCTGAAAATGGAAAAAGTCCACGCGGGCGTCGAGGCGTGGCAGAACTCCGGCCGCGACCCGTCGGCGATCGGCGAAATCATGCAGGAGTTCGAACCCGTCATGCGGCAGGGCAAGGTCCGCGAAGCCGAGGCCGTGCTGGACCGCGCGCTCAAGGCGCTGGGCAAAGCCGACTAGCGCTTCTTGTTGAACACGCGATGGGCGACGCGGCCGCTGCGTTTGCGGTCCTGCCACGAGCGTTGCGCCTCGGCGTTGTGGAGGTAGGCCAGTTCGCGCCGGAGCTTGAGAAAACTTTCGTAGCGTTCCTGCGCGAGCGCGCCCGTGGCGAGGGCGTCGAGCACGGCGCACTTTTTTTCCCGCGTGTGCGTGCAGTCGCGAAAGTGGCAGCGCGCGGCGAGCGCCTCGACATCGGGGAAGGCGTCGTTCAATCCCTCGCCGGCGAGCCAGATGTGAAACTCGCGCATCCCGGGCGTGTCGATCACCACGCCGCCTTGGGGGAGGAAAATCATCTCGCGCCACGACGTTGCGTGCCGGCCCTTGGCGTCGTTCGCGCGGACTTCGAGCGTCGCCTGGATATCCTCGCCGTAGAGGCGGTTGATGAGGCTCGATTTGCCGACGCCCGACGTGCCGATGAACACCACGGTTTCACCGGGCTTGATCAGTTCGCCGAGTTTCTTCACGCCGCCGCCGGTGAGCGCGCAGGCGGCGAGCACGGGCGAGTCGCCGGAAACACGCGTCGCCTCGGCGAGCTTCGCGTCGAGGTCGTCGCAGAGGTCGATCTTGTTGAGGACGACGACGGCGCGCGCGCCGCTTTCGTGGGCCATCACGAGCATCCGTTCCAGCCGCGCGGGGTTGAAGCTCGCGTCGGCGGCGTTGACCACGAAGGCAACGTCGATGTTGGTGGCGAGAATCTGCTCCTCCGTCTCGCGCCCGGTCATCTTGCGCGAAAGCTGCGTGCGCCGCGGGAGAATCGCCTGGATCATGGCCTTCTCCTCGTTCGGGACGAGTTTGACCGCGACCCAATCACCGACCTTCGGCAGCTTGGTTTTGTCCCGGCGCGCTTCGTGCAGGAGCTTGCCCGTAACCTGCGCGGAGAGTTCGGCGTCGGTTGTCCAGACACGGAAGAAATGTTTGTCCTCCACGGCGACGCGCGCCGGCACGAGACCCGCAGCACGATGCGGCGCGAACGACTCGTCGAGCGCGGCGTTCCAGCCCAGTTTCGTCAGCGACATGCGAAACCAGCCGGCGCGGTTGAACGTTCGAAAGCCACCGAGGCATGATACGGATGACTCGGAGAGACGCAAAGAATCATTGCCTGCCGTCCGCCGGACCTGCCAGACTGGTGAAACTGGAATGAGTATCGCCGCGCCAACTGCGCCATCACCGTCCGCTTCTACCACGAAACCAGAAGCTGCGTCCGTCGTCCCGCTGCCCGTCGCCCGCCCGAAGACTTCGGGCTGGCGACTGTTCAAGGACGTGCTCAAACACGGCGGCCCCGGCTATCTCCAGTTCGCCATTACGAACATTTGCAACGCCGATTGCGGGTTTTGCGGCTTCGCGCGCTCACAGTTCGATCCCAAGGCGCGCAAGAGCGTGACCTTGCAGGAGGCGAAGGACGTCATCGACATCGCGAAGAAGAACCACATCGGCTACCTGCTCTTCGTGGGCGGCGAGCCGATGATCCACCGCGACCTGCGCGCGATGACGCGTTACGCGGCCGAGCGGGGCATTCACCCGATGATCTGCACCAACGGCGGTCTGTGGACCGACGACAACATGCGCGGGCTGGTCGATGATGGCCTCACCAGCGTGATCATGTCCATCGACGCGCACGACGTGGCCAAGCACGAGCAGAACCGCGGCTTGCCCGACGTGTGCCGGAAGATCAAAAAGGCGAACGAGTTTTTCCACTCGGTCGGCGTACAAACCACGGCGAGCATCACGGCCAGCCGGTTGATCGAGGATTACGACAAACTGCCGGCGTTCCTCGAATCACTCGGATTCAAGAGCTGCACGTTCAGCTACCCGCTCACGTCGCTCGCGAGCAGTTACCTCAGTTTCAGCAACAGCGGCTTGGTCAACTACTCGAAGGACGAACTCATCGAACTGTTCGGGAAGATCAAGTTGATGAAGCAGCGCAGCGGCTATCCGGTGGTGAACCCGACCGAGTCGCTTTCCGAAATGCAACGGCACCTGCGCGGCGAGAAGGAAAAGTTCGGCTGCCTCGGCGGTCACAAATACTTCTACCTCGACTGGAAGCTCGACCTCTACCGCTGCCACTTCTGGGAGACGCCGATGTGCAAGGTTTACGATTGGGACGAATCGAAGCTCATCCGCGACGGCTGCACGCGCTGCATGATCGACTGCTACCGCGACCCGAGCGTGCTGCAATTCGTGGCGATCAGCGCGAGCGATTCGTGGAACGCGCTCAAGCGCGGCAATGTGGTGAAGGCTGCGAAGCACGTCTTCGATTCGCGCAACCTCACCTCGCTCAAAGCCGTGTGGGAAGACCGCAAGTGGATCGGCGGGGTGTAATTACCCGGCTCCGGAGGGACGGCGGCGCGGGTGTGAACAGATTGCGAATGTTTTCCCATTGACCACACGCGCGGGTTTGTGCGGAGATGTGCTCAATCACGACTCACAACTCAGGTTTGGGCTTTTGGCAACATGGCTAGAATGGCTAGAGCAGCAGGACACAAGAACGGGCTGGCGCGCGTCGTCCCTCCGTCCAAGTACGACGCCAACAACACCGTCCTCGACAAGACCTACGGGGCGTTCGCCGATTTGCGGCGCGAGTTGAACGACTCGAAGAACGCCGTGGCCGAGCGCGCGGAGCTGTTGAACCACTTCTCCAACTGCACCGACCCACAGCGCGCGTGGCTGTTCCTCGAGGATTACTTCGAGCGTCTGCGCCTGTCGCGAAAGGATTTTGGCGCGCGCGAATGGTGGCCGCGGCTGCTGTCGTCTTCGGGCAAGGTGCGCCTCGAAGAAACCGCCCTGCTCTTCATGCGCTCAGGCCGGCCGGTGCCCGCCGAACTCACGCCCTACGCCAATTACGGACGCCTCGCCGAGATCGTGCAGGCCGAGCAGGACGAAGTCGTCGTCAGCGAACTGGAGAACTGGCTCGCGCCCAAGCAGGTCACCGTGCTCGACGGCCCGCGCGCGGCGTTGCGCGTCATCGGCCGCGTCGAAGCGGTGGATGGCCAGCCGGGGTTGCACCGGTTGATGATCGAGTTCGTCGTCTCGCGATTGCGCACGGGCGAAAAGATCAAGGGCCTGCCCGAGATGCTGGAGTTACATGAGCACGCGGTCATCGAGGAGAAACAATTTTCGCCGGAAGACTGGGAGTTCATCCACTGGCTCGGTGTTTCCTATCGCGACGCGAAGAAGGTTCCGCAGAAACTGCACTTCGATGGCGCGATGTTGCTGACGTGGCTGGCGCGTTGGGGCGCGCGGCGGCGCCTGGAGGTCGCCGATGCGTCGGATCACTTCACGTTCCACGGCGAGATCGCCGAGTTGACGCCGCATCTGGAGGTGATGGACGCCGAGTTGACATTGACCAACCACTTCCTGCTGCCCAATGGAACAACGCGGCAGTTTCGCGACGGCCGGATCATCGAAGGGCTGCCCGCGCTGGTGCTGCTGGAGAACCGCTTTTACGTCCTGCGCCACGCGCCGCCGGCATCGCTGGTCACCAAGTGGACCGAGAACCCCGTCATTCCAGTTCGCAAGTTGAGCCATCGTCTGCTTACCCATCTCCGGCGCAACGGGCATCCGCGGGCCGGCGATTGGGAGCAGCTCTGTGTCGCGCACAAGGCGACCCCGCAATTCACCTTTGAACTCGCCGACGAAACGATCCGCCTGCGCCTGCTCGCGCGCAGCGAGCGCGACCAGAGCGTCTGGCAATGGGACGGCCACGAATGGCAGCCCACCGACAAGCGCAAGCGCAACTCGGAGAAGCCCGAAGTCCTCGACGACGCGCGGCTCGAACCCGCCGCGGCGTGGTTGCGGCGGCTCGACTGGTTCACGCCCGAGCCGGGGCTGTGGGTTGGCGATGCGACGGCGAATTTTCTCAACCTCCTCGCCGCGTCGTGGCCCGACCGGCCCCAGCAGGCGGATTACCTCGGCAACCCCGCGTTCCAGCGGCTGTTTGTCGCCTCGCGCCCGTTGCGGCCGAAGCTCATGCTCAACTCGCCGGGCAGCGGCATCGACTGGTTCACCGTTTCGACCGAGTGGGAGCAGGAAGGAATGCGCCTCACGCAGGCCGATCTCAAGGCGCTCGCCAGCGCGACCGACCGCTTTGTAAAACTTCCTGACAGCGGCTGGATCGAACTGGACTCCGACGCCGTACACGCCGCGCACGAAGCCTTCGCCGATCTCGGTCTCGACGGCCTGACCACCGGGCCGCAAAAGGTCGCGTTGATGCAGGCGGTGAACCTCGACGAGACGACGTTCCAGCGGTTCGCCGACCAGCCGCAGGCCAAGGCGTTGCGCGAGCGGTTGGAGAATTTCACCGGCATTGCGTCGGTGCCGATTCCCGCTGGCGTCAACGCCGAGATGCGGCCGTATCAGAAGTCCGGCTTGGATTTCCTCTGCCACCTCGCGTCGATGGGCATGGGCGGCGTGCTGGCCGACGACATGGGGTTGGGCAAGACCTTGCAGACGC
>DATDFH010000293.1:0-8946 GCA_036522715.1 Verrucomicrobiia bacterium | reverse complement strand
ACGGCGCGGCGTTATCGGGCTACGGCGCGGCGTTATCGGGCTACGGCGCGGCGTTATCGGGCTACGGCGCGGCGTTATCGGGCTACGACGCGGCATTATCGGGCTACGGCGTCGCGTTATCGGGCTACGGCGTCGCGTTGTCGGGCTACGGCGTCGCGTTGTCGGGCTACGGCGTCGCGTTGTCGGGCTACGGCGCGGCGTTGTCGGGCTACGGCGCGGCGTTGTCGGGCTACGGTGCGGCGTTGTCGGGCTACGGCGCCGCTGAACAAGGCCGCGTCGGGAGATATCCGAAACCTCGCTTTTGTTGTTGACGCCCTCCCGGCGGAGGGTTGGGATACGTTTGATCACAGTCCGCGCGGCGTCCTCAACGCAGCGACTGGCGATGGAGGAAAGGAGTTTGTCCCAAGGCTTAGTGGAACAAGGCGTGAATTGGTTCGCGCGGGTAAATCTCATTATGAAAACTTGCCGGCGGGGTAGTTGGAAACGTTCGGGTGTAACGTGGCTGGCGGCGTTTGCGCTTATGACGCAGGTAGAGTCGGCGGTCGTCTGGGCGCAGACGAATACGGTTCGCACCAATTATGCCCGGGTCGACCCTCGCTCTTTTCGTCCCGCGCCCGTCAATACGCGGCGTATCCCGGCGGATCGCTTGATCTTGAGCACCAACAAGCTGGGGCAGGTCACGGTGGTGGGCACCAATTTCTCCTCGCGCGCGGCGCTGCCGCAAATGCGGGGCGAGATCGAGACAACGGAAACGAACGCGATCGCCCGCTACGCACCGCACAAAGTTGCGTTTGCCGGTAATCTGAGGGACGCAGTGCCCGTTGAACTTCTCACGCCGGAACGCAAGCGGCTCAAGTCGCGCATTCTTGGCCTGAGTTACTTCGACACCTCCAGCGGCAGAAGCGTGTTGATCACGGAAACCAAGGACTGCGTCGGCGAGATCATTTCAGAGACGCAGGTCCGTTATCGCGATGCCTTCACGGATTTCCGCGCGAACGTCATTTACACGTACGCACGGGACCGTTTTGAACAGGACGTGGTGCTTCTGGAAAATCCACCGTCGCCTTCCGATTACGGTCTGAATCCGGACACCACGCGGCTGGAGGTCCTGACCGAGTTTCTTGACCCACCACAGCCGAGACAACAAACGGGCATCGTCATTCTCCGGCAGGAACCCGGTCAGGCTCCGGTTCAAGCAGTGGCCGATCATCTGGATTTCGGATTGATGACCATCGGCTCCGGCCAGGCATTCAAGGCCGGTGGTTCAGGCAAAACTATCCCCAGCGCGGCCACGTGGCGGCAAATGGAGGGCCGATGGTTTCTCATCGAGGCCGTTGATTACCCATCAGTTCAGCCACAGTTGGCGCAGTTGCAGTCGGCGCAGGTTCCGCGCTCGATGATCGAAGCGCGGGCCGCGCAGATGGCTTCGCTCGATCCGCAGCGCCGGTTTCTGCCGACATCGAAATTTCAGCACGCCGCCGCCTCACGCCCCGTCCGCTTGGCCGGCGTGAGCAGCGTTTATGAGAACGGCTTTGTGCTCGACTACGTTATTTCCAACAACATCCCGACCGCGGGTCTCAAGCTGTGGGTCAAGTCGGACGCCGGGATCACCATCGACACGGGAGTGACCACCTGGGCCGATCAAAGTGGGAACACCAACGACTTTTCGCAGGGAGAAGGAGGCTATCAGCCGGAATACGTTACCAATTCCATCAATGGCAGGCCGGTGGTCAGTTTCGATGGCGACGACGATTTCATGGACTCGGTGCTTGCGATTCCGACCAACGCGTTTCCGAATGTCACACTCTACACCGTCGAGCGCATTCGTGAAGCACCGGAGGAGGGAGACTACCGGACGGTGTGGGGCGTCGACGGGACTACGGGCAACTACCAGCGCGGGCGGGGAATCCGGGGCGACGACTTTGAGGTCCAGATGGGACTATGGGAGGATTCCGAACTGGATACCTGGCACGCCGGTTTGAGCGCCGCGACGAACACGGCGCGCATTGTCGGCGTGACCTTCACCGACACCGACACGTTCATTTACATCAACGGCACGGATTACAACGCCGGCTGGCAAAACATCGGCGAAGGGAGCGAACCGCTGCGCATCGGGGCCGGGTATTTTGGGGGCCAGAATTGCAAGGTCGATTTCGCGGAGATGCTCGTGTACGACCGCGAGCTTCTCAGGCCCGAACGCGCGCAGTTGGAGAACTACCTGAACAGTCGCTACAACATCTTCACCAACGCGCCGCCCGCGCCGGTGTTCTCGCCGGTTGGTGGGGATTACACTTCAAGCATCAGCGTGACGGTCACGGGCAGCGTGGCGGGTGTCACCTACCAATACAGCACCACGGGAACGAACTGGGCGAACTATTCGGGGCCGATCACCGTTGCCAACAACTGCACGCTGCTGGGCCGCGCCATCATGAGCGGCTGCGCGGCGAGCGAGGTGGCCGTCCAGTGCTACAACTTCACGCTCATCACGAATCAGGCCATTCCCACCAACGGCCTCAAACTATGGCTCCGATCTGACTCGGACGTGGTGTTCAACGGCAGCAATGTCAGTGGGTGGCGGGACCAGACCGCGAACAGCAATCACGTGTCGCAAATGACGATGATGTATCAGCCGATCTACGTGACGAATTCGATCAACGGCAAGCCGGCGATCCGCTTTGATGGCGCGGATGATTGGATGGACTCGCTCCTCAAGATCCCCACCAACACGTTTCCGAGCGTGACGGTCTATGCCGTGGAACGCATCCGCTCGACGCCCGGCGGCTACCGGAGCGTCTGGGGAGTGGACGGGACGACCGGGAATTGGCAGCGCGGACGCGGCTTCTGGTATGATGACGATCACGAACGGGAGTTTGTGGTGCAAATGGGATGGCGGGGGAGTGAGTTGGAAGACAACATCTGGCGCCCCGGATTGGATGCCGCGGTCGATTCGATTCGCATCGTTGGTCTCACATACACGCCCACGAACACCTTCGCCTTCGTCAACGGGACGGCTTACACCGAGGGCGGACATGCCTTCAGCAACAGCATGGAGTACTTCCGCATCGGAGCGGGCTACATGGGTGGCCAGAACTGCGCTGTGGACCTCTCGGAAATCCTCGTTTACGACCACTTGTTGTCGCTGACAGACCGGACGAACTTGGAATACTCGCTCTCGCTCAAATACGTCATCGACAGCGACGGCGACGGCCTGCCCGACGTGTGGGAACACAAATACTTTGGAAATCTCGCTCAGGGCGCCAGCGATGATCCCGACGGGGACGGGTTTACCAACTTGCAGGAATACGGGAACTACACCGACCCGACGGACTATTACAATGGCGTGCTGCCGTGTCTGGACGGCGTCGAGACCGGGGCCTACCTTGGCGTCGTGAGCAACTACCTGCTGGTGCCGCTGTCAGCCCATGTGAACGGCGCTGGCGGCTTGCTGACCAACGCGCCGGTTTCCTTCGCCTCGAGTAACAGTGGGGCGTATTTCTCGACGACCACGAACGGCTACTGGTTCACGAACGTGACTGTGCGCAGCGACACGAACGGACTGGCGACGGCGTGGATGTCCCTGCCCGTGAACTTCAACGTGACCAACTACCTCACGCTCAGCGCTGGCAGTGGCACCAACGTGATCAAGGCGCAGTTGAATGCGAGCCTGTTCGACTTCAGCGGGACGGGCACGCTGCAAACCAACACGAACAGCATTCCCTTGGGACTGGCCTTGGAGCCGCGCACGCGGTGGGTGGACTTCCCGACAATCCCGCACTGCGCGGCTGGGTCATCATCGACCAACAGCGCGCTGATCCTGCTGGATACGAATTTGTTCTTGGAACCGACAGGACTGACGAATGGCTTCCTGTCTTTGACCCTCCACAACGCGGATCCCGCGGCCTATTACCAGCTTCTGTTCACGAATGATTTGGGCGGTGGCACCGCGGAATGGAGTCTGGATGAAATTGTTGACCCCACCTCTACCACCGAGTTTTTGTTTGCAGCGTTCTACGCGGGCACGAACGCGAAGACCTTCTTCCGCGCGCGCAGCGGCTCGATTGTTGTGGGTGTGTCCCGTGGGGATCAGGACGCGGTCGAACCCAATGGCGCTGGTCCCGGCAGGAATGCGACGTTCACCTTCGAGGTCACCCGCGGGAACGACGACGTAACGATTCACTATCGGACCATCGGTACCGCGTCCAACGGCGTCGACTACACCAACCTAAGCGGCGTGGTCACGATTTTGGCGGACGAATTCACCAAGGAAGTTGAGGTGCATCCCCTCGGAGATAGCCTCGTGGAAGGTGTGGAAACCGTAACGCTGAGTATCATTCAGACTAACGGCTATCTGATCGAACCAACAATGGCGGCGGCGACAATTCTCATCAAAGATTCGTACACCACTGTGAACATCGTGTCGGCTACCAACGCCGTGGCGATTGAACCTGACGGACCGCCGGGAGCTCCGGGCCAAACATCCTCTTTTTCAGTCACGCGGCTGGATGAGCGCGGCTTTTACTCAAACGCGCTAGATGTGTTCTACGTCCCTAGCGGGGCCGCGTCAAACGGCGTCGATTACACCAATCTCGGCGGTATGGTGACGATTCCCGCGGGATCGAACTCGGCAAGGGTTAACATCAATCCCAAACCTGATCCTCTTTTGGAAGGATTTGAGACCGTGGTCCTCACTCTGACGACAACAACAAACTACCTGATTGATTCCGCCTACGCCTCTGCAACCAACACGATAAGCGACTCGTCCACGACCGTGAGCATCCTAAGCGGTACGAATGCGATCGAAACCAACTCAGCGAACGCGAGTCCTGGCCAGACGGGATCCTTCGTGGTGCATCGCAGCGATAGCCGTGGCTTGTACTCCAACGCATTGGCCGTATCCTATCTCGTGAGTGGGGGTACTGCCTTGAACGGTGTCGATTACGCGACGCTCGGCAATGTGGTGACGATTCCGGCGGGTGCCACCGACGCCGTTGTGGAGGTGCAGACACTGTCCGACAACGTGCTTGAGGGCGACGAGACGGTGACTCTGACTCTCGTAAATACAAATGGAGCCTATTTAATAGATACGAATAATCTTTCCGCGACGATACTCATCCTGGACAATCTTGCCACGAATCCCTTTGTCCGGATCGCCACATTGACGACACCTATTGGGATTGACTATCACGCGCCGTCCAATTCATTGATCGTGTCTTACAACTATGCTAATGGCCGACCGTATAACTTTGCGCGCATCTACACAAATGGAGGAACCGTTTTCGTTACGAACTGGTCTGGGGTGAGCAATGTGCAAGAAGAAGTGAAACTGGCGACCGCAAAGGCCACGGTCGCCGGCTTCACCAATGGAGAGATGTATTTCGGGAGTGGCAGCAACATCGGTTGGATTTCAGCCGATGGTGCACAATCAAACCTGGTTTGGTGCACACTGACAAACTCAGTCGAAACCAACGCATTGCTGCTGCGGGGAAGCTTGTATGTGGACCAGACCGGAAGCTTCAGCAATCAAGTCATTGCCGTGACAAGCCCAAGCGGCGCAGGCCCGGGGAACAAAGGGGTCTGGCGCGTCCAAAGGAACGGGACCAATGGCGTGCCGGAATTAGTTGCAAACATCTATACGTCGCACTTGGAAGGGGTAATAACGCTGACGAACGATGTAACGCAATGGGGGCCGTGGGCGGGCAAAATCATCACGGGCGATGAGGATTTCCCATCTGGACCTGTAATCTACACAATTGACCCAAACGGTGTGGTGACGACTAATGACACGACACTGCTGTTTCCAGGCGGCATTTACCCGGAAGACTTTGATATCATACCGCCAAGTAATCATCTCTATTTCGGTAATTCTGGGTCAAACGCCGTTTTCAAACTCTCAGCCACATATTTGACGAACTATGTCGGAGACTTATTGATCACTGATGCAGGCGAAGTCAGTCCTCAAGGCAAACTGTTTATAGTTCATTGGGATGCAGCTACGACGAATTTTGTCGTCCGGCGTATTCGCTCTACTGGCGGTTTTGAGCACGTCACCTTTGCGCCAATAGACCTTCCTCCTCAGTAATGCTATGAAACGGAATCTTTATCTCATTTTTACTACAGTCCTAGTAACCGCGTGCTTTGTGCGGGGACAGGGCAATTGGGTTTATGATCAGCAGTCAACCAACCTTATAGAAGGGGCCGCACTCCTCAACAACCTCGGCCAACCGATGGGGCAGTCATTCACCCCGTCTCTTGCCTCAGTGGGCTTCGTCACGCTCAATCTCTACAACAACTTTTCTGGAAGTGTTTATGTAAATCTACGGTCAAATTCGATTACGGGGCCAATTCTGAGTTCCACCACCCCTGTGTTTATGCCTGATAGCTTTTTCGGTATTACTAATTTTCTCTTTGCAGCACCCGTGGCCGTCATACCAGGGGTGATCTATTATTTGCAACCGGAGATTCAATCGGGCAGCGCCGGATTTGCTTCGTATGTAACCGACGCCAGTTATGTTGGGGGATCAGCCATTTATCAAGGCGTTCCAGTACTCGATCGGAATTTATGGTTTCGCGAAGGCATCGTGGTTCCGGAACCATCGTCCATCTTCCTCTTGTTGACTGGCGGCACCTTCGCCCTGCTCACATCCTTTCGACGGCGTGCGCGTTCGCAAACGGCCAGCGGCGGTTGTGCCTCGACCACGCGAGGAACACGAGCACGCCGAGCACAAGGCTGCCCAATCCGACCGCGATGATCTTCCAATCTGTGGTGGCAAAGATGAACAGCCAGCCGGCCAGCGCCACGAGGCAGGGCAGGGGATAGAGCCAGATGCGATAGGGCCGCGGGCGTTGCGGCGCGTGTTTGCGCAGGAGCATCACGCCGCCGATCTGCGCGATGAATTGCACGAGGATGCGCGTGGTGATCAGCGCGTCGATCACAATGCCGAGCGAAAAGAAACTGCACAGCAGCGAGATGCCGCCGATCACCAGCACCGAGACGTAGGGGTAGTGTTTCGTCGGATGCAGCCGCGCGAAGATTTTGAAGAAGTAACCATCCTGCGCCGCGGCAAATGGGATGCGCGAGTAGCCGAGCACCAGCGCGAATACGCAGCCGAAAGTCGTCCATAGGACCATGCCGGTGAAGATCGCGGCGGCGGTCTTGCCGTAGAGTTTCTCCATGAAGAGCGAGACGACGTAGTCCGAGCCGGGATGCGTGTCCGCCGGCACAAACTCGCGCCACGGCACCACGCCGATGATCGAGAGGTTCATGCAGATGTAGACGCACGCCACGCCCACAACGCTGATGAGGATCGAATGCGGGATCACCCTGCCCGGCTCCTTCACTTCATCGCCGATGTAGCAGATGTCGTAGTAGCCAAGGTAGTCGTAGATGCCGATGCGCGCCGCGGTGCCGAGGCCGAGCAGGAAGCCGGTGGAGAGTTGAAATGCGCCCGGCGGAAAGTCGAAGGCCACCTGCGGGTTGAAATGGAACGCGCCGCTGACGATCACGGCCACGACTGTGAGCATCGTGCCGATCCAGAAGACGACGGTGAGTTTGCCGATGGAGGTGATGCGCCGGCAGAGCAAGGCGGTCACGGCGATGCCGGTGACGACGCAGACGCCGTTGCGTCCCCACGCGCCCATGTTTGGCCAGAGGTAGCCAAGGTATTGCACAAGTCCGATGTAGCCGGACGCGATTTCGAGCGGGCCGCTGAGGATGAATTGCCAGATGAACAGGAACGCCATCAGCCGTCCCCAGCGCTCCGGTCCGTAGGCTTCGCGCAAATAGCGATAGCTGCCGCCCGAGCCGGGCATCGCCGCGCCGAGTTCGCTCCAGACCATGCCGTCTGGGATGGCGATGAGCGCGCCGAGCAACCAGCCGAGCATCGCCTGCGGCCCGCCCAGCGCCGACATCAGCAGCGGGATCGTGATGAACGGCCCGATGCCGATCATGTTCGACATGTTCAGCGCGGTGGCTTGGAGCAGTCCGAAGCGGCGGTCGAGGTGCGGGGCGGTGGAGCGGTCAGTCCTCACTCAGCGGGTTGCACGCGAAGGCGAGTTCCTCTACCGGCCGCCCGCCGATGAGGTGCTCCTGGATGATGCGTTCGAGCGCGGCGGGCGTGCACGAGTGATACCAGACGCCCTCGGGATACACGACGGCGATGGGACCTTGGGTGCAAATCTTCAGGCAGTTGACCTTGGTGCGATAGACGAGCGCCTGCGGGCCGACCAAGCCAAGCTCATCGAGGCGGCGTTTCAAAAACTCCCACGACTCAAGGCTCGCTTCGCGCGGCGAGCACTTGGGCTTGGTCTGGTCGGCGCACAGAAAGATGTGGCGGCGGAACTTTTCGACACCGAGTTCCGCGACGACGGCGGCGAGTGCGTCGGATTTCATGCGGCGGCCCGCGGCACTTCACTCATCAACGCGAGCGGGTTGTTCTCCGAATCGCGGAAGAAGGCCATCCACAGATCGTGCGCGGGCATTTGCGCGACGCGAAACGGCACGAGATCGAACTTCACGCCACGCGTGACGAGCATCTTGTGCACCGCGCCGATGTCCTCGACACGGTAATAGACAATCGACGCGGGATGATCCAACTCGGGCTTCTCCGCTAGCGCGAGCATCAGCCGCACTCCGCCGCAATCGAAGAACGCCATGTTCTCCGCGCTGAAGAGGTGCGGGAGTCCAAGCGTTCCGCGGTAGAACGCAACCGCACGCGCGAGGTCGTGGACGTTGATGGCGATCTGGCCAACTGAGGAAAGCATGGCGTCAGTTCTGCGCCCAGTAGTCGATCACGAACACCTCTTCGAGCAAGGGGCGCACGATCTTGCCGAAGTCCTTGTGCGCCGCGTGCGGAAGGTAGGCGTCGCGGTCGGCCTCGGACTTGAACGTGAGCGTGAAACAGTGCGTGCACCCGCGCGCCTTGCCCTCGGGGCTGTTATTCACGCCGT
>DATDFH010000292.1:0-8149 GCA_036522715.1 Verrucomicrobiia bacterium | reverse complement strand
GGTAGCAGTCGGTGATGATGCCGTGCCGCGCCGCAAAGCCGTCGATGACGCGGCCGCGGTTGCGTGGCAGGAACTGTTCGGCCGCGCGCAACGCCGGCTCCAGCAGGTTCTCGGTCAGCACCGCGCCGCCCACAAAACCGTAGAGGCCGTCGCTCGTGTCGTCGGTGTGCAACGTGATGATTCCATCGAAGGTGTTCCGGGCGATCTCTGCTTCGAGGTAGCGCACTTCCGGTTCGGTCGAGTTTTTCCAGAACTCGCGGTTGAGGTCCTTGCCGCTGCTCGAGTGACGCGTGCCGGCTTCGAGCGCGCCCGGATTGCACACGGGATAAAGGAACAGCGCGTAACCCTCCGCGATTTGCGGATTGCCCTCCAGCGTTGAAATGAACCGCGCCAGACCAAGCGCTCCCTCCGGTTCGTCGCCGTGAATGGTCGCGAAGACGCCGATGCGGATGGTTTCGCCGCCGCCTTTCGGTCCGACGTAAACGTAGCGCGGCAGGCTGTAGTCGTTACCCGCACTCGCGAAGTTGCCACGTGAACGGCTGACGAAGCGCGGCGACGTCTCGGCGGTGCGCTCCAATGGCGCCAGCAAATCATCGGTGACGTAACGCGTGCGCGGCGGCGGGTTCACATTCACGCGGCGGAATTCTAGCAGCGAAGTGCTCATGGGCAATTCAACGGTTGGAGCGCTGGAGTTGATCGAACACGCCGCCATCGGCGAAGTGCGTCTTCTGCGCCTTCTCCCAGCCGCCGAATACTTCGTCGATGGTGAACAGGTCCAGCTTCGGGAAGTCCGCGGCGAATTTCTGCGCGGCGGATTCGAGACGCGGGCGGTAGTGGTGCTTCGCGGCGATTTCCTGTCCTTCGGGCGTGTAAAGGAATTCGAGGTAAGCCTGCGCCACGGCCTTTGTACCGCGTTTGGCGGCAACTTTCTCCACGAGTGCGACCGGCGGCTCGGCGAGGATGCTCACCGAGGGCGTGACGAGTTCGAACTTTCCCTGGCCGAGTTCCTTGATGGCGAGCATGGCTTCATTCTCCCAACCGACCAGCACATCGCCGATGCCGCGCTGGATGAACGTCGTGGTGGCCCCGCGCGCGCCGGTGTCGAGCACGGGAACGTTTTTGAAGAATTGCGCGACGAACTCGCGGGCCTTCGCCTCGTCGCCGTTGCTCTTCTTCAGCGCGTAGCCCCAGGCCGCGAGGTAGTTCCACCGCGCGCCGCCGGAAGTCTTTGGATTGGGCGTGATCACCGACACGCCCGGCTTCATCAGATCGTCCCAATCTTTGATGCTCTTGGGATTTCCCTTACGCACGAGGAAGACGATGGTCGAGGTGTAGGGGGCACTGTTGTTCGGCAACCGCTTCTGCCAGTCGCGCGGGAGCAGGCGCGCCTTCTCCGCGATCACGTCGATGTCGTACGCAAGTGCGAGCGTCACCACGTCGGCGTCGAGGCCGTCGATGACTGAACGGGCCTGCTTGCCGGAGCCGCCGTGCGATTGCTGAATGATCACCTTTTCGCCGGTCTTGGCCTGCCACTGCCTGGCAAAAGCGGCGTTTACATCTTGGTACAGTTCGCGGGTCGGGTCGTAGGAGACGTTCAACAACTTGATGTCCTTCGCCGAAGCGCCGGCTGATAACAGGGCAACGGCTGCCACGGTCTTGAGCAGCAGCGCTCTTGTTTTTTGGAAGTTCATGTTCGGTTCGAGTTCAGGTCCGGGTTGCTCAGAAGGAAATTTGCACGCGAGTCTGCACCACGTTTTCCGGTTGGCGAGTGACAATCGTCGGAGGCGTGGTGCCCGCGCCGCCGCCACCCTTGAAGGTAGCGCGGGAAAAGCTGGCCGTGGCGCGAATGTTTTTGTTCAGCCACCAGTTCAAGCCCACTGTGAACGAGTGTGCCGAAGCCGCGGAGGTGGCCGGGTCCGAAAAGAGCGGAAAGGCGTCGTCGTCAACGTCCAGTTCGGCGTAGCGCCCGGTGAGTTCCAATGCGCCACAGCCGCCGGAACCCAGCGGGCGCCGCGGAGTCACGCCCTTGTAGGAAGCGTCCTCGCCAGTCAGCACATACGAGACGGCGACCTGCCAGGCCTTGTTGTCGATCTGGCCGGTGGTCAGCGGCGCGGTGACCGTGCGGTGCACCTTCTGCGAGGAGATCACATACTCACCCAGCACTCCGAACGAACCGCGATAGAAGTAGCCTTGCGGCGAAAACCGCCAGTGCAGTCCGTCGGCGACGACGACGGCATTGCTCGTGGGATTGTAAGCGAAGAACTGTTGCTGACCGTCCGTGGTGAAGCCCGGCAGAATCCCGCCAGTGGACGCTGGAAGTGAATTCACTCCGCGCTGGCTTCCGTAGCTGCCGGCGACGCCCAGACCCAAGCCTTGGAAAAACGAGTCCGCCTTCTTGAACGGGTGAACAAAAATCTGACCGGCGAACTCCTTGTCGTCATCCGCGTCGAGGTTGCTCGCATTGCGGTTGTCGCCGACGCCATTGAAGATACCGGCGGCGTAGTTAAAGACGCCCTCGCCCACTTCGCCCCACAACTGCACGCCGAGGTCGCGATTGGGAGTCAGGTCCGTGGGCAAACCGCGTTCGATGAACATCGCCTGCGGATCGGATTGCAGTTGCTCCAGTCCCACGGGCGACTTGAACTTGCCGATGCGCAATTGCGCCTCTGGGCTGTAGCGATAGTTGAGGTTCGCCTCAAGGATCTGCACGGTCGAGCCGCCGAACTCCGGGACGAATTGGAAATCAAAATCCCGGAAGACCGTGCCTTCAAAGATCGGCCGCGCACGGCGCAGGATGAAGCTGTCGTTGGCATTGCCCGTGGCGTCGTTGATGAAGTAGCGCGAATCGACCTGGAGCAGGCCGCGCAGCTTGATCAGATTGCTGCCATCGGGCGAGCCGACCGCGAAGCCGCGTTCGTCCACGGAAATCTTCAGGGCTTCCTTCGCCTTGGCCTCCTTCTCCTCCTGGTCGAGTTCGCGGTTCCGCTCCAGGACTTTCACCTTCTGGTCCAATTCCTGCATCCATTGTTGGGCGATGGCATAGTTCGTTTTCGTCCCGGTGTCTCTGTTTCCCTGCAAAGCCTCCACTGTCCGCTCCAACTCTTCGACGCGTTTCAGGAGTTGTTTGATGAGTTCGGCCTGATCGTCGGCAAGCGCGGGATGAGCGCCAAGCTGCACGCCGAGGATCACGATCAGTGTCCGCAACGATTGCTTTTTCATTTCGCCTTTTCTTTCGTTGAGGTCGCTTCCGGTGGTCCGGCGGGGCTGGCCTGTTCGTTTGGAAATGCCGCCCAGTGGCCTGGTGGGCTTCAAAATTCCGCCGCGGCTTGCTTGTCGAAGCCCAGTTTCTCGGTGCGCTCGATCTGCACGACGTGCGACTCATGCACGACGATTTGCGCGACGATTTGCGCGACGCCGTATCGCGGCGACTCGACCTGCCGACGGACGAGTTCGAGCCAATTTCCCTCGCGGGAATTGCCCGGCTGTCTGGTGTCGGCGCTGGCCGCGTTGAACTGATCGCGATTCACGATGGCCGCGACGATTCCAGATAAACTCTACTATGTCAATAGAGTTTATATTGTTTACTCAATTTAAAGCAGAAAGACGTATATGCAGTAGCGCCAGTAAATCTTGATTGATTAACTAGGCATTGTGTGGAGACTTTCTGGCATGAAGCTTTCAGTCCGAGGCGAATACGCCTTGCGCGCGATGATCGTGCTCGGCCTCGATTACCTCGAAGACGATTCGGTCGTGCGCATCCAGGCGATTTCTGAACAGCAGAACATACCCAAGCGCTTCCTCGAACAGATTCTCAACGACCTCAAATCCGCCGGCATCGTAGAGAGCAAGCGCGGCATCGCGGGCGGTTACCGGCTCCGCCGCGCGCCCGCGCGGATCACGCTCGCCGAAATCATCCGGCACATCGAGGGGCCGCTCGCGCCGGTGAGCTGTGTGAGCGAACGATTCTACGAGCCGTGCTCGTGCCCGAACGAGGAGACATGCGGCATCCGGAGCGTGATGAAGGACGTGCGCGAGGCCATCGTGAAGATTCTGGAGAAAGTTACCGTCGCCCAACTGTGCGAACGCGCCCGGCAACTGGAAGCCCGCAAGGCGAACCCGCTCGAATACGTCATCTGAGCGCGCAGGCGGCCGCAATTCCACGAGCGCGCCGGAAATCCAAACTTGCCGCACCCGCGCCGGCTTCCTAGAATCCTGGCGCTGCCATGAAAGCAACCAAAACCCCGGCCCGCCGCGGCATTCTCGGCGGCGGCAACTGGATCATCGACCAGGTGAAGATGATCGACGTGTATCCGCAGCCGGAGTCGCTCGCGAACATCTCCTCGCAATCGCAGGGCACGGGCGGCGCGCCGTTCAATGTGCTGATCGACATCGCGCGACTCGGAGCGAAGTTTCCACTCATCGCCGCCGGCCTCGTCGGCAAGGACGTGCTCGGTGATGCGGTCCTCGCAGAGTGCAGGAAGTTCAAGATCGACACGAAACTGCTCAAGGCAACCAATGCCGCGCCCACCAGCTACACCGACGTGATGACCGAGGAGCGCGGCGGCCGGCGGACGTTCTTCCACCTGCGCGGCGCCAACGCGATCTGGGACGGCCGGGAGCTCGACTTCAACAGGATCAAGACACGCATCTTTCATCTCGGTTACCTGTTGCTCCTCGATGCGCTGGACGCGCCCGACAAGAATCACGGAACCAAGGCCGCCGCGCTGCTCGCGAAAGCCCAGGCCGCCGGAATGAAAACCAGCGTGGACGTGGTCAGCGAGGATAGCGAACGATTCGCGCGCGTCGTCGGCCCCGCGCTCAAGCACGCCGATTACTGCATCCTCAATGAATTCGAGGCGGGCAAGACCACCGGCTTCAAAATTCGCCAGCCCGACGGGGCGCTTGAAACCGTTGCGCTGCGTCACGCCGCGGGCGCGCTGCTCCAGATGGGTGTCAAGGAAGTCGTTGTGATCCATTTCCCCGAAGGTGGCTTTGCGCGCACGCGCGACGGCAAGGATTTCTGGCAGCCTTCGCTCAAGGTCCCGGAGAAATACATCGCCGGCAGCGCGGGCGCGGGCGACGCCTTCTGCGCCGGCGTGCTGCTCGGTCTGCACGAAGGCTGGGACTTGCACAAATGCCTCTTCACCGGCGTGTGCGTAGCCGCCGCGTCGCTCTCGCACCCGACGTGCACAGAAGGCGTCGGTTCGCTCGGCGCGGCACTGGCGCTCGCGAAGAAGTTTGGGGTTCGTCCGCCGCTGGAGCCGGAATTCGATTGAGCCGTGGCAGCCGACGTAAGGAGGCTCCATCTTCCTGATCTGAAGCAATTGAGCCTTCTTGCGTCGGCTGCTACGAGCGAAAATGAAAAGCCCGCCATCACAGGCGGGCTTTCGCGTCGTTTGAAATCGCGGAAGGTTTAGGCGCGCTCCATGTATTTGCCGGTGCGCGTATCGACCTTGATCCGCTCGCCGGTCTTGATGAACAGCGGCGCCTGCAAGGTCACGCCCGTCTCGACGATGATGGCCTTCTGCACGTTGTTGGCCGAGTCGCCCTTGATGCCTTCTGGCGCGTCGGTCACGGTGAGCACCACGCTGGCGGGCAGTTCCACCGACACGGCCTTGTCGTCCACGAACGTCACCGTCACCGGGGCGTTCTCGACGAGGTAATGGCTCGCTTCGCCGACAAGCTCTGGCGAGAGCGTCACAGTTTCGTAGGTTTCCGGGTCGCTGAAGACGAAGTCCTCGCCGTCCTTGTAGCTGAATTCCATCTTGCGCGTCATCATCGGGACGACCTCGAGCTTTTCCGCGGAACTGAAGCGGATGTCGGAGGTCTTGCCGGTGCGGAGGCTGCGCAGCGAGGCCTGCACGAACGCGCGCAGGTTGCCGGGCGTGCGGTGCGTCACTTCGAGCACGACGTTCACTTCACCGTTGTGAAGAACGGCCATGCCCCGGCGGATGTCATTTGCGGATACTGCCATAATCGTAAGAATACTCAGGGTTCACTTCCGCGCCAGAGCACGGGAGCGTGGAAATTAGCGGACGAGAAAACGTTTGCAAGCCATAGTTTTTGGCCCATTGGCTCTGCGGTTCATGGCGTCGTCGCCCAGAGATTTTCCACGCTACCAGCAAAAGACTTGCAGTCGCCGCGCGAGACTGGCTCACTGGCGGCACAGGCGCGAAGACCCAACGCGGCCGGCCCACTCCCGCGGCATGGAAAAGAATCTGACTGAAATTTTTCTCGACGTGGTCAAGCCGATCCTCGAACGGCACCCCGCGCTCTCACACGCGCTGCTCATCAACGCGAAGCGCCCCCGCGCCGAGTTGATCGTCCACAAGCAGTCCGAGGACGGCTTCGATGTCGGCGTCGTCTGCGAGGCGCACGGAGTCTATCCGTGGGCCGGCAACTGGCACGGTTCCGCCTGGGACATGACCACGCCGCACTCCGAGGGCAACCTCCAGCAGATCTGTGAGAACTGCCTGGGCTTTGCGCGCACGCTGCTCTCGCCCGACGCGCGGCTCCGCGTTCAATACAAGAGTGGCCAGCCTTGCCACTGGATTGTCGAACTGTTCGACGGCGAGAAATGGCAGCCGCAGGAGGAGTCGAGCCTCATCATCTATAATTATTTCGGCAAGCTCACCGAATCGGTCCACCAGAACCATCAGTTCCCGTCGCGGCAGAAGTCCAAGCTCCAGACTGACCGCTACTGGCACGCCTCGTGGGTGGATTGACGCCGCGCCCGCATGATGGAGAATGGCTCGCGGCCCGCACGCCGCACTGATGCTCCGTCATGGCTCTCATTCCGCTGACGACACGTTGAACGCCCGCAAGCGTTCGACGGGCGAGATCGTCCGCCGCGTCGCGGTGTACCTCAAACCCTACAAGCTGATGGCGCTCGGCACGATCTGCTGTGCCGTGCTCTCACTCGGGCTCTCGTTTGTTTTTCCCAAGGCCACCAAGTTCATCATCGACGAGGTGATCGGGCAGAACCGGCCCGAGCTGCTCACACCCGTCATCGCCGCGTTGATTGGAGCGTTCTTCCTGCGTGACGTGTTCAACTCACTGCGCATCCGGGTCAACAACACGTTCGAGCAGGCCGTCATCTACGATATGCGCCGTGAGGTGTACGGACGGCTGCAACGTCTGCCCGTCGGCTGGTTCGACCAGCGCGCGTCCGGCGACCTGATGACGCGCGTGATCGAGGACGTGAACGCCGTCGAGCGCCTGCTCATCGACGGCACCGAGCAAGGCGTGGTGGCGTTGCTCGGCGTTTTGGGCGTGCTCACGATGCTCTTCCTGATGAACCCGACGCTCGCTTGGGTCGCGCTGATCCCTATCCCGCTGCTCGCCGCGGGCGCGCTCTGGTACACGCTTACGGCGCACCATCGCTATCGCGTTCAACGCAAAGCCGCCAGCGCCATGAACGCATTGCTCATGGACAATCTCCAGGGCATCCGCGCGATCAAGGCCTTCGCGCGCGAGGCGCACGAGGATGCGCGCTTTGCCGACAAAGCCGACGACGTGCGCAAGGGCATGCTCGTCGTCATGCGCGCGTGGGCGTTCTACTCGCCAGCGATGGCGTTTTGCACCGCGCTCGGTTCCGGCTTGGTGCTGTGGGTCGGCGGCCGGCTGGTGATTCAGGGCGCGATGACGCTCGGCGATTTGATTGCGTTCCTTTTTTTTCTCGCACTGTTCTACGAACCCATCGGCCGCCTGCACGGATTGAACCAGATGCTTCAATCCGCCCGCGCCGCCGGCGAGCGCGTGTTCGACATCCTCGATGCGACCACCGAGAAGGTTGACGAACACCGCAGCGGCACGCTCCGCAAGCCCGTCCGCGGCGAGATCGTCTATGAGCACGTCAGCTTCGGCTACAGCCACGACCGCGTCGTGCTGCGCGACGTTTCGCTGCGCGCGGAACCCGGCGAGATGATCGCGCTGGTCGGCCCGACCGGCGCCGGCAAGTCCACGCTGGTCAATCTCCTTCCCGCGTTTTACGAGCCGACCGCCGGGCGCATCCTGATCGACGAGCAGGACACCAGCGGCGCTTCGCTCGCGTCGTTGCGCGACCAGATCAGCGTCGTCGCGCAGGAGCCGTTCCTCTTCAACGGGACTATTCGCGAGAATATTCTCTACGGCCGGCTCGATGCGACCT
>DATDFH010000291.1:0-8917 GCA_036522715.1 Verrucomicrobiia bacterium | reverse complement strand
GTCTTCGCGTTGCCCTTTGCACTCGCCTCGATGGTCGTGGCCGCGCGCGACACGAAGGGCTGGCCGGGTTGGGAAAAGTTCCTCCTCATCCTCGCCGCGATGGTCTGCGCGCGAACGTGCGCGATGGCGTTCAATCGAATCGTGGACCGCAAGTTCGACGCGATGAACCCGCGCACCGCCGCCCGGCATTTGCCGGCGGGGCAAATCAGCCTCGCGTCGGCGGTGACTTTGTGCGCGCTGAGCGCCGCCGGGTTTTTCGCGTCAGCGTGGTTCCTCAACCTCGCCTGCTTCCTGCTCTCGCCCGTCGCGCTGTTCCTCATCTGTTTTTATTCGCTGACCAAACGCTTCACGGATTACACCCACGTCTGGCTGGGCGTCGCGCTGGCGCTGGCGCCGCTCGGGGCGTGGATTGCGGTGAAGGGCGGCGACGCGTTCACCACTTGGTGGCCGCCGCAGCAAAGTTTTGTGCTGCCGCTGGTCCTTGCCGTGGCCGTGGTGTTCTGGCTCATCGGCTTCGACCTCATCTACGCGTTGCAGGACTACGAGTTCGACAAGCGCGCCGGGCTGCGCTCGCTCGTCGTCGCGTGGGGGCCGAAGAACGCGCTGCATGCCGCCTTCATCGCGCACCTGGTGATGTGGATGCTGCTCTTTGGCTTCGGATTGCTTTCGCGATTCCGCATCGCATACTTGGTCGGCATGCTCATCATCGGCGGGAGCCTGGCGCTGGAACATTTTCTGGCGCGGCGCCGGAGCATGAACTGGGTGCAGAACGCGTTCTTCCGACTCAACGCGCTCGTGAGCCTGGTGTTCCTGATTGTGACTGTCACCGAAGTTGTGCTCCCCGGCTTCCGATTGAGACAATGAATTTCCTGCTGAAACAAAGTTCGCTGCGCGACCTCCACGACAAGGTGGCCGCAGGTGAACGGCTCTCCGAGACCGACGCACTGCGCCTGTTCGAGACGAAAGACCTCAATGCCCTTGGCGCGCTCGCCGATTTCGCCCGGGAACGCAAGGTCGGCAACTGCGCCAGCTACATCGTCAACCGCTACCTCAACTACTCCAACTACTGCATCCTGAGCTGCCAGTTCTGCTCCTTCGCGCGCAAGAAGCGCGACAAGGACGGCTTTGAGTTGAGCATCGAGCAGATGGTCGAGAAGGCGCGCGAGGCGCTGCGGCTCGGCATCACGGAACTGCACATCGTCGGCGGACTGCACCCGTCGCTGCCGTTCAGCTATTACACCGACATGCTCAAAGCGCTGCGCGCGCTCGACTCGCGGCTCCAGTTGAAATGTTTCACCGCCATCGAAATCCTCCATCTCGCATGGCTGGCGAGGAGGTCGGTCGAGGAAACCTTGCGCGAGCTCAAGGCCGCCGGCCTCGACTCACTCACCGGCGGCGGCGCGGAAATTTTCCGCAAGGAAGTCCGTTCGCAGATCGCCAAGGGCAAGGAATCCGCCGCGGAATACCTCGATGTCCATCGCACGTGGCACCGGATGGGTGGCCGCAGCACGTGCACGATGCTTTACGGCCACGTCGAGAGTCTCGCCGACCGCGTGGATCATTTGCGGCAACTCCGCGCGTTGCAGGACGAGACGCACGGCTTCACCGGCTTCGTGCCGCTGCCCTATCAACCGGAGAACAACGACATCCCCGTCCACGCGCCGCCGACCGGATTCGATTCACTCCGCACCATCGCGGTGGCCCGGCTTTACCTCGACAACTTCGACCACATCACGGCGTACTGGGTCGGCATGGGTCTCAAGCTCGCGCAAGTTGCCCTCAGCTACGGCGCCGACGATCTCCACGGCACGATCATCGAGGAGCACATCTTCCACATGGCCGGCGCAACCTCACCGCAGGCACAGACCGAGGCCGAAATGGTGAAGGCCATTCGTGAGGCCGGCCGCGTGCCGGTGCAACGCAACACATTTTACGAGGCGATCAAGACCTGGGACGAGCCGATGAAAGACGAAGGCAGCAACAATCAACACCGCTCCGCCGTGCTGGAGCAGAATCTGGCGACCGCGTGATCGATCCGATCAAACCACCGAAGCTCCGCTCCGCCCCGCCGGAACCGCCCGAACCCGCCGAGCACATCGCGAAGGTGATCGAGCGCGAGCAGTCCAAACGCGACATGCAGCGCGAGGACGAGTTGAGCGGCTCGCTGGCACCGTTCCGGGTCGGCTCGGTGTCGTATCTCAACGCCGCTCCGCTCACGCGCGGGCTCGAGGACCAGATCGAGTTGCACACGCCCTCGATGCTCGCCGAGTCGCTGCGCGAGGGGAAGCTCGACGCCGGGTTGGTGAGCATCACCGAGGTCTTGTTCAACGATCAGTATGATGTCCTCGACGGAGTCGCCATTGCATCGTTGGGCGAGGTTTTCAGCGTGATGCTCGCGCACCGGAAGCCGTTGGATGAACTGAAGGAGGTGTGGGTGGACACCGCCTCGCTGACGAGCGTAAACCTCTTGCGCGTGCTGCTCGCCGAACGGGGACTCACGCCGGAGTTCAAGCCGCTGGATGACTACGAACTGGCGCCGCTACTCGACAACGTCCTGCTGATCGGCGACCGCGCGATCGACTTTCAGCGCTCGCCGCACAATCACCAGATCTGGGACCTCGGGTCCGCGTGGCACGAATTGACCGGCCTGCCGTTCGTATATGCCGTGTGGGCATTGCGCCGCGACAAGGACACGAAGGTTTTGCGCCAACGCCTGCGCGAGGCGAAAACGTTTGGCCTCGACACGCTCGATCACCTCATCAACAACCGGCCGGAGTTTGACCGCGAATTTCGCAAGGACTACCTCGGCTGGCACATTCACTACCATCTCACCGAGGACGAAAAGGTCGGGATCGCGAAGTTCATCGAGCTGCTGCGCAAGCATGGCGAGGAGCCGGTTTATGAGCTGCATTTTGTGAGCTGAATCCCGCGGCGCTAGGCTTGCCTCAATCTGCCGGATGCTTACCTTCGAGTTGTGATTTACGACCGGTCACTCGACGAGCTGTGCCAGAAAGTGTGGGACGGCAGTCGCATTTCGCGGGACGAAGCGCTGCGCCTTTACCATCTTCCGCTCGAAGAACTCGGCGCGCTCGGCGACCGCCGCCGGCAACTTCACCGGCAATCCACTCACGGCGGCCGCGGCAACGACTTCGTGACCTACATCGTTGACCGCAACGTCAACTACACCAACGTCTGCAACGTCTATTGCAAGTTCTGCGCGTTCTACCGGACCGAGAAGGACGCCGACAGCTACGTCATCACGCGCGAGGAGCTGGACAAGAAGATCGAGGAGACCATCGCGCTTGGCGGCACGCAGATGCTCATGCAGGGTGGGCACCATCCGAAACTCACCAAACAGTGGTATCTCGACCTGCTCGCGCACGTAAAGGTGAAGTTCCCCGGCTTCAACATCCACGGCTTCAGCCCGAGCGAGTTCGTCGCGTTCAGTGGGTTCTTTAACGAACCGGTGGAGCAAATTCTGAAGGACTTCATGGCCGCCGGCCTTGGCAGCGTGCCCGGCGGCGGCGGCGAAATCCTCGTGGACCGCGTGCGCAAACGCATCTCGCCGCTCAAGGCAATGACCGCCGATTGGATGGGCGTCATGGACAAAGCCCACGCGCTCGGACTTGCCAGCAGCGCGACGATGATGTTCGGCCACGTCGAGACCATCGAGGATCGAATCGAACATCTCGAAGTCGTGCGCGCGCAGCAGGACCGGTCGCTGGCGCGATTGCCGCTTGCCGATGGCCAATCGCCGATTGAGCGCGCCGCCGCCTACGCCAACGCCCTCGAAACCGGGGCGCTCCACGGCGGCGCCTTCACCGCCTTCATCGCGTGGACCTTCCAGCCTGAGAACGCCGTGCTCAAGGCCCCGACGGTCGGCGCGCACGAGTATCTCCGCACGCAGGCGCTGAGCCGCACCTATCTCGACAATATTCCCAGCGTTCAAAGCTCGTGGGTCACGCAGGGCCAGGACATCGGCCAGATTGCGCTCAAGTATGGCGCGAACGATCTCGTCAGCATCATGATCGAGGAAAATGTCGTCAGCGCCGCGGGCACCACCTTCCGCATGGGCGTGGCTGACATGAAACGCCTCATCACCGACCTCGGCTACGAACCGCACCAGCGTGACAACTGGTATCGGTTGGTGAATTGACCGGCATCGGCCTCAACCGAAGTCGTGCGACTCGGCTGTCTGCAGGACCGCGAAGTCCAATCTCTCAATTTTCTTCGCCTTGATGTGGATCGTCCCATGACGGCTCTGGGCAACCCCCTCAATGGTCAAGAACGGCTCGGAAGTAATCTTGAGCCGCTCCTCCTCGAAAAGTTCCGGCGATACGATGGCGTTGCTGATGCCGGTCTCGTCCTCAAGGCTTACGAAGCAAATCCCTTTCGCCGTGCCGGGGCGCTGGCGGCAGATCACCTGGCCCGCCACGCGCACGAGCGCGCCGTTTTTCACGCGCTTCAAGTCCGCGGCGCACCACACGTCCGGTAACTGTTGACGCACCAGTGCCATCGGGTGCGGCCCCGTGGTGAGGTGCAGCCCGGCGTAGTCGGCTTGCAGGCGCTCCAGTGTGTCCATCTCCTTCAACGGCGGTAGCAGCCGACGTGAGGAGGCTCCAACTTCTTGCGGTTCAGAGTGAGCCTCCTCACGTCGGCTGCTACGCTCACCGGAGAACAGTTCATCGTCGCGCTTCGTTCGCTCCGTCTTCCACATCGCCGCACGGCGGTGCGGGGCGAGCGCGTTGAGCGCGCCGATTTCGGCGAGCGTGCGCAATTCGTCCTTGTTGAACTCCGTGCGCGCCTTGAAGTCGTCGAGCGAGGCGAACGCCCGCGCCGTCCGTTCGTGCAACATTTCCCCCACGCGTTCGCGCCGCAGCCCCTGTACCTGACGCAGGCCAAGCCGCAGCGAATCGTCCGGCTCGATGACAGTTTCCCAATTCGAGCGCATCACGCACACCGGGCGCACCTGCACGCCGTTGCGCTTGGCGTCTTTCACGAGTGTTGCGGGAGAGTAAAAGCCCATCGGCTGATTGTTGAGCAGCGCGCAGAAAAACTCCGGCGCGCGGTGCGTCTTCAGGTAGGCGCTGGAGTACGCCATGTGCGCGAAGCTGATGGCGTGCGACTCCGGGAAACCATACAGCGCGAACGAACTGACTGCTTGCACGATGCGTTCGGCGACCTCGGGCTTCACTCCCTTGCGGGTCATCGCGGCGCGCAGCCGCACGGTGGCGCGGGACATCTTCTCCTCCGACCGATGGAAGCTCAACGCGCGGCGCAACTCCTCGGCTTCATCACCGGAGAAGTCGGCGATCACCTTGGTCATCTCCAGCATCTGCTCCTGGAACAACGGCACGCCCTTCGTCCGCTCCAGAACCGACCGCAACCGTTCGTCATAATAAGTCACTGGTTCCTCGTCATTGCGTCGGCGCAAATACGGATGCGCCAGATTGCCGACGATCGGCCCCGGCCGGATGATCGCGACCTGAATGACCAGATCATAAAAGTTCTCTGGTCTCATGCGCGGCAACGTCGCCATCTGCGCGCGGCTTTCGATCTGGAACACGCCGATAGTATCCGCGCGTTGGATCAACGCGAACGTCTCCGGGTCATCTTCTGGCAGGTTGGCGAGGTCAATCGACCGCCCTCGTTGTGCGCACAAGTTCACCGTCTCTTGCAACGCCGCCATCATGCCCAGCCCGAGCAGATCCACCTTGATGATGCCGAGGTCTTCGCAATCGTCCTTGTCCCATTGCGCGACCACGCGGCCGGGCATCGCGGCGTTTTCCAGCGGGATGAACCGGTTCAACTTCCCCTGGCAGATGATCATTCCGCCCGAGTGCTGGCCGAGGTGCCGCGGCAATTTGCTGATTTGCTGGTACAGCGACGCAAACGCCGGTGCACGCGGATGCGTCCTCGGCAGCCCCGCGCCCTCCATCCGGTCGAGCAATTTCATGGTGTCGGGAAAATCGCCGTTCGCGAACAGGTTGCTGAAGCGGTCGAGCACGTCGGCGGGCAGGCCAAGCACCTTGCCGAGTTCGCGCGCGGTGCTGCGGCCGCGATACGTAATCACCGTGCCGGTCATCGCCGCGCCGTGCGGGCCGTAACGGCGATAGACCTCCTGGATCACCTGCTCGCGCCGGTCGCCGCTGGGCAGGTCGATGTCGATGTCCGGCCAGCCCTTGCGGTTCTCGGTGAGGAAGCGCTCGAAGAGCACGTTGAACTTCACCGGGTCAACGTTCGTGACGCCGAGGCAGTAGCAGACCGCGCTGTTGGCCGCGCTGCCGCGTCCCTGCGCCATGATGTTGTGCTCGCGGCAATAGCGCACGAGATCGGCGACGATAAGGAAATAGCCGGCGAATCCGAGCTTGTTGATCAGCCCGAGTTCCTTCTCGATCAGGGCGCGAATTTTTTCCGGGATGTCGCCGTGATACCGTTCGCGCGCGCCGCGGAACGCCCACTCACGCAACACGCCCTCCTGCGTCTCGCCCGGCGCGGTCGGATAACGCGGGAATTCATAGCCGAGATCGGCCAGTTCGAACTGCAATCGCTCCGCGAGCCGCGTCGTGTTTGCCGCGGCCTCAGGCAGATCGGCAAAGAGCGCGGCCATCTGCGCCGGACTCTTGAGGTAACGCTCCGAGTTGACGGCGAGCAACGCGCCCGCCCCATCGAGCGACGTGTGATTTCGGAGGCAGGTGAATACATCGCACACCTGTCGCCCTTCGGGTGCGGCGTGCATCACGCCGTTCGTGGCGAGCAACGGCAGCTTGTGTGAGCGGGCGAATCCGATGAGCGCATCGTTGATCCGATCCTCGCCGCGCCGGTAGTGCCGCTGGATTTCGACGAAGACGTTGCGTGGCCCAAACGCTCGCAGCAGCCGACGTAAGGAGGCTCCAACTTTCGCCGAGTCAAGGTGAGCCGACTCACGTCGGCTGCTACGGTCGGAGAGGAGGCTCCGCACAAGCGGCCCATCCTCATCACCCGTCAGCGCCACCAAGCCTTCGGTAAACTCCGGCAACTCATCCCAGCGCACAACGCCCTCTCCCTTGGGCGCACGGAGGTGAGCGCGCGTGAGCAACTCGCAGAGGTTCTGATAGCCCGTGCGATTCTCGACGAGCACCGGCAGCACCGAGCCGTCTTCCATCGCGAGTTCCGAGCCATGAATTGCCCGCAGGCCAAATTCCTTCGCGGTGCTGTGCAGCCGCGGCGCGCCATAAACGCCCATGCGGTCGCACATCGCGAGGGCTGACAGATCAAGGCCCGCCGCTGTTTCGGCGAGTTTCTCGGGCAACGACGCGCCGCGCAGGAAGCTGAACGCGCTGCGCGCGTGGAGTTCGATGTAATTGGCGGCGGGCATGGCGATCACGAAGGTTGAACCGCCGGCCCGAGATGCCGGTCGTAAAAATCCAGCAACCGCATTGCATCGGCCTCCTGCCAGTGCGCTTCGAAGGCCGACTCGCCGAGCGCGGTAACCACGAGCCACTCGGGCAACTCCGGCGACGCGCCGCTCCAGAACGCTTCGAGGCGCTCGTGAAATTCCGGGAGCATCGCGCGGCGCCTCGGCGATGGCATTAACCGCCACCTGTCCGGCGAGCGCGATCGTCCGAGCGCCAGCGGTAATTCACCAAGCGATGCTTCGGGCGCGAATGCGCGCCACGCGAGACGAAGCAACGACGCGTGGACAGGTCGCAAGCCGACGAACGGTCCGTGGCAGTTCGGCCAGCCATCCGTTTCCTCGCTGATGCCGACGAGCATCGCATCGCCGTTCATCTGCCAGCCGACGTGCAGTCCCGGCGGCGAGAAGACGCCCACGGTATTGAAGCGTGGACGCAACGCCAGCAACAGCTCGCGTTCGCGTGCCAGCGCGGCGGTTTCATCACGGCACTCGTCCCAGTGGATGCGCTCGACCGAAGCGAGCAGGCGGCGAAGTTTGCGCGGGAGCCGGTCGGTGCTCGCGGAGCGATAGCTGGCGAGGCGCTTGCGGAGGTTGCGCGCCTTGCCGACGTAGAGCACGCCGTCGCCCGGGCCGCACATGAAGTAAACGCCCGGCGTCTCGGGCACGCTGCGGAAAAATTCCGTGCCGAATCGTTCGCCGAGTGGGCGCGCGGGCGGCAGCAGCAGGAGTTGGTGATCGGCGGTGTGCATGGCGATCAGTCCAAAATCCCCTCGACGAACCAGCCGTCAGGCTGTTGCACGAGGCGCAGCGTTTTGCCGTCGCGGGTTTGCACGTCCCACTCCTCGCGCTGCCAGCCGGTGGGTTCCCACCAGTTGCCCGACGCGCGCCACGGGCCGAGCGCGACGGCGAGTTTGCCGCGCGCCACCGCGCAGCGAATGGAAAGCGGAACAGGGGTCCCGCACTCCAGGACGCTGGCGCGTTCTCCGGGCGCCTCCGGAGTTCCGCCAGGTTTTGGAGTGCGCCGGCCCTCCAGCGCTTTCTCGTGCGGCCAGCCATTTCGCTCCAATTCCACTGTCGCCTTCTTCGCGGGGCGGAGGCGGCGCAGCGGCGCGGTTCGCAAAATCTCCGCGACGCGTTCCGTCAGCGGATCGGGCGCGTTTTCGAAATCGGGCGGGACGAGCTTGAAGGCGTCAGGCCGGTGCGAGTCCTCACGCACGGGCGTGCCGACGCGATCCGAGCCGACGAGCGCGCTCAACCGGGCGAGAGTTTCCTGGAACTGATGCGGGTCGCGCAACGCGGCTTCGAACAGGCTGAACTGCTTCTGCTCCGGCTGCGTCGGGTCAGCCTTGAGCGAAACGCTGACGATGGGCGAAGCGGTGCGCAGCGACTCCAGGTGCGTGTGCAACATGCGGAACAGCACATCGGCGTGGCGCGTGGGCTGCGGCACGCGGAAGCGGCGTTCGAGGACTTTGCTAGATTCGAGACGCAGCTTGAGAGTGAGCAACTTGGCGACGAGGCCGG
>DATDFH010000290.1:0-3891 GCA_036522715.1 Verrucomicrobiia bacterium | reverse complement strand
GTTCGCGCCGCGCGCGAAGTTCGGCGGCATCGAGCTGGACGATGGGCTGGCCGCTGGAAAGCGAGTCGCCCTCCTGCGCAAAGATTTTCTCCACGCGCCCGCCATAACGCGAAGCCACGTGCGCCTCATCAGTCTCGATGGTGCCGGAGGGAAGCGATTCGTGCGGGCCGAACGGCTTCTCGCCGCAGGAGGCGAGCAGCCCAAGGAGAAGCAACGTGCCGCCAAGCCCGGCGCGGCGTGCGAGAGGTTTCACGTGCCGCGACGATACCAGAGCGGCCGGGCCGGTTCAATGCGCGGCCTACCGCTTCTTTGATTTCGTCGCGTCCGGGTCGAGCTGACGTCGGGCGAGCTGGGACTTCAGGAAGCCGTCCGGCGGCGCGGTCTGCCACGCGGTGAACCACAGGTCGCCGAGCATCTGCCCGCCCTTGCGGATTTGTTCGAGCAACAACACCCTGCCCGCAAGGCCGACCGTGCCGTTGCCGCTCAACCGCCCATCGCGATCGATCGCGTAGAGCGGCTCGACGAGTTTGTTCTGTTCCATCAGGAAACTCATCACCAGTGCGAACACGCCGAGGTTGCCGGAGTTGGCGCCCTCGAGGGCGTGCGCGGGCCGCACCTTCGGATAAAGCTCGTTCGCATCGAGGCCGACCTTGTTGAGGTAGCCGCCGTCCACCCACGAGTGAAAAGTCTTCTTGGTCGAGAAGCCCTTGGGGTTCGCGCCGATCCAGCCGTTGTAATGCTTCGTCGTGTGTAGCGGCTGCGTCGAGTCGCCGACGAAGTGGCCCATCACGCCCATGACGTAGAGGATGTTCTCCTGCGCGTTGCGCACTTCGTCAGCTGTGCCGCCGTGATCCTGAAACGTCTTGAGGTAGCTGAACCCCGATTTGAGCTTCGAGTAATACTCGTTGATCGTCCACGGCAGGAAACCCGGCAGGCCCTTTTTGCGATCCAGGTTTTGCGCCGGATCAATCGGCTCGAACTTTTCCGGGTGTTGCGCGCGATACACGGCCATTTGCGCCATGAACTCGAAGCGAAACGGGCTGGCTGTTTGCGGCGTCAGACCGAAATCAGCCAGTTCCTCCGCATCGAGAAAGTGATCCGGCTCGTTGAAATGTTTCAGCGTGTGGTCCTGTGTGTTGCGCCAGCGGTCGGGTTCGCCCGCGAGAAATGCGATGCGTTCGCGCGCGGTGGGCGTCTTTACGAATGCCGGGAATTCCGCCGGCAACGACTGGAGCGCGACCTGGTTCACCACCCGATGGCCGGAGTAGTCCCACGCCACCGCCGGCCCGGCGGACAGGATCCCGGCAGCAATGATCAACAGTTGCTTCATGGCCCGTGAGGCTAAGCCTCAGGTCGCGAAACGCAACCGCCAACGCGAACGGTTTTGGGCTGACGCGCGCAGTTCGACCCGGTTAGGCTCCACGCCGAAACACCGGTCCAACATGAACACACTCCGCGCCTTTGCCTTTGCCCTGTTCGCCCTCGCGGCGGCAGTCAACGCCGCAACGAAGCCCGACTTCTCCGAACTCGAAGCGTTTGTCCAATCCGAGTTGAGGCGCAACGATGTGCCCGGCTGCGCGGTCGCCGTCGTCGTGGACGGTGAGGTCGCATTCGCCAAGGGGTTCGGCGTCGCGAACGTTGACACCGGCGAGCCGGTGAAGAGCGACATGCTTTTCCGCATCGGTTCGACGACGAAGATGTTCACGGCCGCGACGCTCGTGTCGCTCGCGGAGGACGGCAAGGTGAAGTTGGAGGCGCCGGCGAGCGATTACGTAAAGGGACTCGCGCCAAAGATCGGCCGCGTGACCTCACACCAACTCCTCTCGCACAACGCCGGGCTCGCCGACGAAACCTTCATGGAAGGTCCGCATGATGAAACCGCGCTGGGCGACTGGGTGCGCGGCCTCAAGGACTCGCTCGTCTTCACCGAGCCGGGGAAAATTTACTCCTACTCGAACCCGGGGTTCTGGGTCGCCGGCTTCGTCGCCGAGTCGGCGGGTGGAAAGCGTTACGCCGACCTCGTCGCCGAGCGCGTGCTCAAGCCGTGCGGGATGACGCGCAGCACGTTTCGCCCGACTGAGGCGATGACCTGGCCTCTCGCCGTCGGCCACGGGCCGGAAGGACGCGGCAAGCCGTCGGTCGTGCGCCCGCTCGCCGACAACGCGGGCGGGTGGCCGGCGGGACAGCTCTTCACCACTGCGCCGGAATTCGCGCGCTTCTGCATCGCGTTCATGAACGGCGGCAAACTCGATGGCAAACAGGCGCTCTCGCCCTTCGTCGTCGAAAAGCTTTCCACGCCGCACGTCGCCGTGCCCGGCCGCGAGGGGCATTACGGCTATGGCCTCAGCATCAGCGACGAGGGCGGTTTGCGCTGGCTCTCGCACGGCGGCAGCCGCACGGGCTACGGCAGCACGATGAAGATGTGCCCGCAAAAGAAATTTGCCGCCGTCATCCTCGGCAACAAGACCGGCGCGGGCCTCGCACCAGTCGCGGACAAAGCGGCGCAACTTGTCCTCGGCACGCCGCCGCGGCCACGCGAACCGCGCGTGACGCTCACGATGAACGATGACGAGTTGAAGCGCCTCGCCGGCGTTTACAGCAACGGCCGGACGACCATTCGCCTCGTCGCGCGCGACGGCAAGCTCATGGGGCCGCGCGGCGAGTTGAAGAAGGTTGGCGAGAACCTTCTCCGGCTCGTGAGCGGCGAGAACGGCGACGTGACGAACTTCGTCATCGTGCCGGGGACGGACGGACGCATCGAGTATCTGTTCCGCCAGGGCCGGGCATTGCGGCGGCTTCCCGATGGGCGATCTGCCGGCAATGCCAATGCGGACGAGACGACGACAACCGCCCGCACCGCTTGGGCGCCCACAATTGATTACGGGCCACGCGAAGCCCGCGTCGTGTCGGCCGGGCCGCTGGCGAAGTTGCCCGAGGTTTCGATCTGGGTCGAACTCGCGCATCCGCAGCCCGCCCCACCGCTGTAACCACCGCCGAACCCCGCTGCGTCCTACACGTGACTTCATGAATCATTGCGCTTCAGCACTGGCCGTACTCGCCGTCGCGACTTTGATTTCGTCAGCCAACGGCGCGCGTGTTCCCGCCTTCCCCGGCGCGGAAGGCGCGGGCACATTCGCGACCGGCGGACGCGGTGGTCGGGTGATTTACGTTTCCAACCTCAACGACTCAGGACCGGGCAGTCTGCGTGAAGCCGTCGAAGCGAAAGGCCCGCGCACGGTGCTTTTCAAAACTTCCGGCACGATTGAGCTCCGCCACCCGCTGCGAGTCCGGGAGCCCTTCCTCACCATCGCCGGTCAGAGTGCGCCCGGCGACGGAATCTGCCTGAAGCGATGTTCGTTCATGATCGAAACGCATGATGTCGTTGTGCGGTTCATTCGCTCTCGCCTCGGCCCCGAGGGCGGCAAGGCCGAGGACGCCATTTCCATCGGCACTGGTGCGCGCAACGTCATCGCGGACCACTGCTCCGCAAGTTGGAGCGTGGACGAACTGCTCTCGACCTCTGGCACGAACATCAACGGCGTAACCGTGCAGTGGTGCATCATCGCCGAGGCGCTCAACAAATCGGTCCACCCCAAGGGCGAGCACGGCTATGGCTCGCTCATCCGTGCCGATGGCGACGTGACCTATCACCACAACATTTACGCGCACAACAAGAGCCGCAATCCGCGGCCCGGCTCCTACGGCGAGGGTCGCGGCCTGCTTCTGGACTTCCGCAACAACCTCATCTACGACTGGGGCGAGCGCGCGGGCTACACTTCCGAAGACCCGGCGACGATCAACTACGTCGCCAACTACCTCAAGTCCGGTCCCTCGACCCGCCGGCTCGACGAGGCGTTCAACGTCGGCGGCGCAGAGACAAAGCTCTACGCA
>DATDFH010000289.1:0-16041 GCA_036522715.1 Verrucomicrobiia bacterium | reverse complement strand
CGCTCGCCTCGGACAAGGCCGCACACACGGCGGCGGTCGCCAGCAAATGGTCCTCATGTGGATCGAGCCACGGATGCGGCGTGACAATCACGGAGGGCTGCACGGCGGCGAGCACATGGGCGAGATCGGCCACGAGCGAATTCCAGGTGCAGAGCGCGCCGTTGCGCAGATGCGGTGACCGGTTCAAGTGCCGCAGCCCGGAAAAATCCAACGCGCAATCTCCCTCGCCACGAAAATCACGTTCCGGCTCGCGACGCATCGCATCGAGGCACTCATCCGGGTAGCCAAGATTGATTGCCTGCTCCGGGCTGATGCCACCGAGTTGCGGGACCGTGATGCTGTCCCACACCCGCATCCGTGCGATCGTCGAACGAGGCAGAAGCACGCTCATCCCTCCAGCGCCGGTGTAGCGGTCGCTCGCGTCGCCGGCGGTGATGGTCACCACGGTGGCACCCGTGTCGGCGTAAAGCCCGAACGCAGCAATTTCCGCGTCGTCCGGATGCGGCGCGATGACCAGGACGCGCTCGTTGATTGCCGGACGTTCGCGGCAGACGTGAAGTTTCGCCGAGGCGGGCTTCCATTCGACCCGGTGCCCTTGAATTGTGACGCCACCAACCGGCGGCGGATTGTGTTGCAACAGGCGGCTGACATTCACGAGGCGCACGCCACCGACCCCGCGTTCAAGAACGATCGTGTCGCTGAACCCGCCCGCGCCGATCTCGATGGCGGGATCAAACCAGTTCCCGGCGATCGAAGCACGAACATCCACCTCCAGCAGCGCACTGGTGACGCCAGACTTCTGCTCGGGCAGCGCCAGCCCGCCGGCGTCGCAGCGAAGCGAATGTGTTTCGACTTGGGAACCGTTGAACGCGGCCTCGCAGTTGCGGCGCGGATCGTAATGGAACAGCCTGCGGTAGGCGTTTTGACGCATGGCCAGAAGGACGCCCGCAGCCGCGAGGCCAACGAGAACCACCGCTCCGATGCCGGGAAGCAAGACTGTCATGCGAGTTCACCCGCCATCGCTCAGTAATAAAGGAAGCCGGGGAATCTCTCCGTCACGGGTGAAGCCTTCCTCGCCACGGCAAAGATCAAATCTCCGCTCCAACCAGCTTCGGCGCGTCCGCGGATCGTTCGCCGGAAGGCTACGAGCATCACCGTGAGGAGCCGCTTGACCGCGCGCCGGTGCCACCCAACCGCGGTGTTGAAAACATCCCGGCAATGCAGGTCGAGGATTTCATAGCCGCCGGACTTGAGCAGTTTCTCCACTTCCCCCGGCGTGTATTCCCGGTTGTGCCGGTCGCGATGGCCCTGGCGGCTGTACTGCGACCAAAGATACGGATGGGTTCCGCGCAGGGCGTTGAGAACGGATCGCTGCGACACACAATTCGGCGTGGAGAGGATCAGCCATCCGCCGGGCCGGGTGATGCGGTTGATCTCGGCCAGGGTGTGCATTGGATCGCGGGTGATGTGTTCGAGCACCTCGGTGAACAGCACCAGATCGAACGTGTCGTCGGCGTAAGGGAAGGCGGCTTCTATATCGAAGCGGTCATGGACAAACCGGTGAGCGACCGTGCCTGTGCGATCCTGGAAAACAATCTCGCGCTCTTCCTTGCCGTCAGGAAACCCCGTCGTGGTGATCGCCTTGATCCCAAACAGTTGCTCGACGGCCGGATCAATGCTCCCGAAAGTGGCGATGTCACAAACCTTCTCGGGGCGGGGAACGAGTCCGCCAATGAGTCTGAGCGTGTGAACGTAGCGCGGGATTTCCACCGCTTCGACGCCCACGTGGTCGCCGCGCCGGCAGTTCAACAGCGCATCAGTCGCCTGCCTGTCAAAGTCAGGCAGAGCGGCGTCTGCCGGGTGACGCGGCAGGCTCACGGGGGCTCAATCGGTCGCTGGATCATGAAGATTGGAATGCCAACGCGATCAGACGTAAGGCAGGCCGCTTTGAGGATCGATGCCCGGCTGGGGTTTCTTGACGGGATTAAGTGCCCGTCCGAACGCGGCGAATTTTTCCGCGAACTCGAAACCGCCAAGGCGGTACGCCAGCCGATAACTGCGGGAGCAGTCGTGCGGACGGAAGCCGGGGTCCCACGCAGTCAGTTGAGCGTGCTGCCGCACAGCCTCCTCACGGTTGAACTGCGCAATCGTCCGCGTGACACCGAAAGCGGCGCGCTCGAAAGCATCCTTGCGCGTGGTGGTGAGGCGCCCGGTGGCCTCCAGTTCCTTCGCCGCCGACCAGATGAGTTGCAGCCGAGTCCGCGATTTGCGCAGCGGATCCTGATACACGGCCTGGTTCATACTCCACTGGCGATACAACGACATTGAATCGTTCGCCGCGCGGAAGCGTTTGCCCTTGAGGAGCAGCCGGAAATAGAGGTCGTAGTCGGTGCAGTTTTTGATCGCCGTGTTCCAGCCGCCCGCCTCCAACAGCGCGCTCTTGCGGAACATGAACGCGCTCGTGTTGGGAAAACCCCAGACGAATGCTGCTGAGACGGCGTCTTCAAATTCAATCGCCGGCAAAATCGTGAAACGCGTTTTTTCGGTGCCGACAAAGGTGGCGACTTCGTGCGCGCCGTAAATCGCATCGGCGTGATCCGCATAGGCCATCTTTTTCTCCACGCTGTCGGGAAAGAGTTCATCGTCTGCGTCGAGATAAACCAGCCATTCACCGCGACTCAATTCGGTGAGATGGTTGCGCGAAACATTCTGGCCGCCATTCGCCTGGGTCGCGACGCGCACCTGACTTTCATAGCGGCGGATGATTTCGAGGCTGTTGTCCGTCGAGCCATCGTCGAGGACGACGATCTCCTTGTTCGGCCACGTTTGCGCCAGCGCGGTCTCGATGGAGCGGTGCAGCCACGGCGCTCCATTGAAACAAGGGATCAGGATGCTGACCAGCGGCTTCACTTCCAACAATACCTCCACCAATTCAAGCGCGGCCCATGCGCGAAACGACGGCGCGTTTGAGCAAGCGGGGAAAAACCCGGAGAAATTTCCTGAGCGAGTAACTGTTCGGGTCGCTCAGTTCGTTGACCTTGCGGACAAGCATTTCCGGATGCACGACCGCCGCTCCTGCCAGCGTGTGGTTGCGTTGCGCCTCCGCCAGGGCGGGGTAGTCCTCGACGTGCGCTTCCGCCACAAAAAAGAAAACGTTCTGCGCATACCAAAAGGCCACGCGCTGGTCGTTCCAGAAGCGTCCACGCACGCAGTCAAAGCAGCGATATCCCCGCTGCTTGAAGCGACTGATCCAGAATTCCGGCCATTGCTCGTTCACATGCCCCGTGCCGCCCTGGGCCGGCACTGCGGCGGAAAAGAAAATGAGCGGCCCCAACGTGACCAGTGTATCCACGAATGCGTCGGCCCGTTCGCGAGGAAGGTGTTCGCCCACTTCAAGCGACACGACGAGATCGAAGGTCCGTCCCAACTTCGGCGGCTGGCAGAGATCATGGGCACGAAAGCACTCCGGCGGAATCTCCAGTTTTTCGCGCGGGACCCAGTCGCCATCCAGACCCACGACGTCAGCCAGTCCATGAGCACGAAACTCGGCAAGCCAGCTTCCCGTGCCGCAGCCAACGTCAACAATCGAATCGGGGCGAACCAGTTCGCGCACCCACGGCACCATAGCTTTCGCCGATTCGCGGGCAGTGTTCCTTCGCTCGACGAAAAAGTTTTCCGCGTAGGTCATGCTGTTGATCCCCGCATGCGTCAGGCTTCGCGGCGCAAGGAGATGATGTGGCCAAGCGAACGCGACACGATCCAATTGCCGCGCGCCAGCAACTCGCCCACAACGCGCGCCACTTCCACCCGATCGTGGTCGTGGAAAACGAGCCGGCCGCCTACGCGCACCATCGGCGCGAAGCGTTCGGCGTCCGCGTGCGTGCCCGCATAAGAATGGTCGCCATCGAGGAAGATCAAATCGCATTCCCCTTGGAATGGCAGCGCGGCGGTCTTGCTGTCGCCTCGCACGGCGGCGATATGGTCCTGCCACCGCGAAACGTTCGCATTGAAGAGGCCGATGGTATCCTGACGCCCGTGACTCATGCCGTCGTTCATCCAGGTGTCCACGCAATAGACGCGCCGGTCGGGCTTCGTGCCGTAACACCGCAGGACCTCCGCGAGCACCACGCTCGACCCGCCGAGATGCGAGCCGATTTCGACGAAACGTTCCGTTTGGAGCGCGAGCCTGGCCTCTTCGAGGAGCAGCAACCGTTCGTTGGGGGGCGTGTAGGTGAAAATGTTTGCGCCCGCGCCAACATGCCGACGGAGCCAGAAGCGCGGGAACACCAGCTTGAACGCATCGCGCACTCGCGCAGCAAAACGCCGCAACGCGGTGGCTGTGGACGGAACACTATCAGGCGAAGTGGTCGTTGGGATAGCGGCGTTGTTCATCGGAAAAACTCTAGCGCATCAGCCAGTGAGAGGGAACGACGACGGGATAGCCGCGGTTGTCCACGAACGTGCCGGCCGCGTAGCCGCCCGGCCCGACGGACAAATAGTAGCCTTCGCGAATCCAGTCGAATGGAGTGGTCCCCGAACCGACCCACAGGTTGAGCCAGTAGTTGCCCGGCATGAGCGGCAGCGACTCGATCATCGCCTCCACTTCGCTGGTGCCGGGCGGGACGCGAAAGCTGCGGCCCATGTCCTGCGAGAACAGTTGGAGCACGCGGCCGCCCTCCTCGGTCGTGATGGACACGGCCAGTTGCGCATCGAGTTCGCGCAGGGAGGTGTCACGACGCGAAAGCTTGAAGATGAATTTCACGCCGCCCCCGGTCGCTGGATGCTCCGGCTCGACGGTGAAGTTTTCGATCCGCACTTGCTGGTCGCCCGACCGTTCGCCCGGCCGCGGCGCGAACGCGGTGGTCCGATCGCGCAGCGCCAGGTATTCGCTGACCACGGACGCGGTCGCGCCGCACGCCTTCACCTGCCCGGACGCGAGGAGGACAGCACGGCCGCAAAGATTCATCACGGCGCTCATGTTGTGACTGACGAAGAGGACCGTCCGCCCGCTGCGGCTCACACTCTCCATCTTGCCGAGACATTTCCGCTGGAACTCCGCGTCGCCGACGGCGAGCACTTCGTCCACGACGAGAATCTCCGGTTCCAGGTGCGCGGCGACGGCGAAGGCCAGGCGCACATACATGCCGGAGGAGTAACGCTTGACCGGTGTGTCGAGGAACTTCTCGACCTCGGCGAACGCGACGATCTCGTCGAATTTTCTCCGGATCTCGGCACGTGTCATGCCGAGGATGGCGCCGTTGAGGAAAACATTTTCGCGGCCGGTCAGCTCGGGGTGGAAGCCGGTGCCGACCTCGAGCAGGCTGGCGACGCGCCCGTGCAAGGTCACGCGGCCCTCGGTCGGCTCGGTGATCTGCGAGAGGATTTTCAGAAGCGTGGACTTGCCCGCGCCATTGCGGCCGATGATGCCGACGACTTCGCCCTGCTTCACGTCGAAGGAAACGTCGCGGAGCGCCCAGAAATCCTCGACCGATGGCAGCTGACCGATGGCAGCTGGGCGTTGGCTGAAGAGATTACGAACCTTGCGGGCCAGCACGTCGCGCAGCGTGGTGTAGCGCTCGCGCTGCGCCTGATGGCGCAGGCGATACTTCTTGCCCAGGTTTTCGACCTTGATGACAACGTCGCTCATTTTTCAGCGCGATGGATCGACCTGACGCGTCTGCTGGAACCAGTTCCAAAATAAAACACACCCGTCGTGGAGACTCGTTTGCGGAGCGTAGCCCAGGAGAGTTTGTGCCTTGGTGATGTCGGCACATGTTCGGGGCACGTCGCCGGGCTGCTCCGGCTGTTTTTCCGGGACAATTTTTCGACCGATGATTCCTTCCAGCGTCGCGAGCAACTCGTTCAGCGTGACAGGTTGATTATTTCCGAGGTTGATCACCTCGTACATCGAACGGCGGTATCCCAGCGCCGCGCAAATGCCCTGAACGATGTCGGCGACGTAGGTGTAGTCGCGGCTAGTCGTGCCATCGCCGAAAACCGGAACCGGCTTCCCGTCCGCAATCAACCGCGTGAACTTGTGGATCGCGAGGTCGGGTCGCTGGCGCGGGCCGTAAACCGTGAAAAACCGCAAGGCGATGAACCGGATTCCAAACAGATGACTGTAAACGTGGCCGAGCAGCTCACCACTCACTTTCGTGGCTGCGTACGGGCTGATTGGTTTCAACACCACGTCGTCCTCACGCCACGGGACGTTGGGACTGATCCCGTAAACGCTCGAAGACGATCCGAAGACAAACTGCGTGATGCGCCGTTCGCGCGCCAGTTCGAGGAGATTGTGCGTGCCGCGGATATTGACCTCCTGATAGGAGATCGGATCGAGAATGGAGGGACGCACGCCTGCTTTCGCGGCCAGATGGATGACGGCATCGAATCCGTGCGGAAGTGCCGCGCGAAGGCCTGGCAGATCCCGGACGTCGACGTTGATCAGGTGGAAGCGCGAATTTGTCCGGTGCGGCCGGAGGTTCGCCTCCTTGACCGAGACGTCGTAAAAGTCGTCAAAATTCTCAACGCACGTGATCTCGTGGCCCTCCCCGAGCAACCGATCGATCAGATGACTGCCGATGAATCCGGCGCCGCCAGTGACGAGTAGGTTCATGTCGGTTTGGTTCTCAATCCTCCACAGTCCACGTTCCGCGTCGCTCAAATCACATCGGCGAAATTCTTCTCCGTGCGGCGGAAGTACCAGATGCCGAGGGCAAGAAAGCTCACGGTGACAGCGACGGAGAACGCGAGCGTCATGGGATCCAGAGGCGTTGTGCCGCGACAGATCGACCAGCGGAAGGCGTCGATGATGCCAACGAGCGGATTCAACGCGTAGAGCAGACGCCAGCCGGCGAGGTTCGCCGGCGTGTTGTAAAAAACGGGCGAGACGAAGATGCCGAACTGGAGGATGAACGGGACGATGTAGCGGAAGTCGCGATACTCAACATTGAGCGCGGCGAGGAGCAGGCCGGTGCCGACGGAAAGGGCGAACGTGAGCACGACGAGCAGCGGAAGCACGATGATCTGCCAGCCGGGGAGGAATTGATACCACGCCATGAGCGCCGCAAGGAGCGCCAGCGTGATCGCAAAGTCCACGAGGCTGGTGACGACTGCGCCGGCCGGAATGATCAGGCGCGGGAAATAGATCTTGGAGATGAGGTTGGCGTTGCCGATGAGGCTGTTGGCCGCCTCACCGAGCGCGGTGGAAAAAAACATCCACGGCAGCACCGCGGCGATGACGAAGATGGGATCAGGAACCTCCGCCGCAGTGAGGCTGGTCATTTTCCGAAAGCCAACAATGGCGAGGAGCGTCAACGTGGGCTTGAGCAGCGCCCAAGCGACACCAATGGCGGTCTGCTTGTAGCGCACGAGCAGATCGCGCCAGGCGAGGAAGACGAACAGCTCGCGAAAGCGCCAGAGGTCGCGCCAGTAATTCTGCTCGGTGCGGCCCGGGGCGATGATCAGTTCACGCATGGGCGGTGGAAAAGGCGGAAAAGCGGAAAGCGATAAAAACGAAACCGAAGCGCCGTTGATTGACGCAAAGCTGCCGCACCTGGCCGCGTTCGGGGGACGACGGCCAGTTTCTCATGTCGCGCTGGACCGGGTGATCCACGCCAGTTTGTTGCGGCCCTCAACGGGCTGCGGTCGCCAGACTCGACTACACTACAGCGACGGGAACGGTGCGTCCGTTCCGCCGCGGGATAGAGTTCTTCCCTCGACTGTACAGACGAGGAGCCGGCGGCTTTCCCAAAGGAACTCCGAAAAGATGGGTGAATTGCAAGGCCGAACGCAAGCTCAGGCAGTGGCCGCAGCTTGATAATACTTCTTGTATTTGTACTGGTAGTACTCCGGAAATGAGCTGTCCACACGGTTGAGCACCAGCCCGAGGATGTTGACCTGGCGTTGTTCCAGCAGGTCGAGCGCGCTCTTGCTCAGGCGCGCGGAAGTGAACGAACCGCGGATGACGAAGAGAACGCCGTCGAGGTTGGGCGCGAGGCTGGCGGTGTCCGCAGTGGCCAGCACCGGCGCGCTGTCGATGACCACGAAATCGTAAAGCGGATAGACCTCCTTGATGAACGACTCGGTGACGGGGCTGAGGAAGAGTTCGCCAGCCGTCTGGGTGGGTTTTCCGGCGGCGATCAGGTGGAGGTTCGGCGTGGTGGTGGCACGAATCACATCGTTCACCTGAAGTTCGCCGGTGAGAACTTCGTGGAGGCCCGGCGTCTGTCCGGCGTTGAAAAACTCGTGGGAGGTGCCGCAGCGCAGGTCGGCATCGACGAGCAGCACCCGTGAGCCGGAGAGGGCCAGCGTGACGGCGAGGTTGGCGCTGACGGCGGATTTGCCCTCGTTGGGGATGGCGCTCGTGATCAGGATGGTCTTGGGTCGGATGCCGCCCTTGTCGTTGGCGAAGAGAATCGCGGAACGGATGTCGCGGAAGGCCTCGACGAAGGCGTGGCGCTGGTCCTGCGGATGGACGACGGGAAGCTTCTGCTTCTTGCGCACTTCGATCCCGGGAATATGGCCGATGACGGGGCGCTCAAAGAGCTGCATCAGTTCGCCGATGGAACTGATGCGGTCGTCCTGGCGATCGACCAGATAGATGATGCCGACGGCGGCCATCGCGCCGACCAGCAACGCGAGCAGCATCTTCCGCACGATTCCGGTGGTGACGGTGGTTGCAGCAGAGGCCGCCTCCATGATCGAGACGTTTTCCTGATCGAGGTTGCGGTTGACGCCGAGGCTTTGCATGGTGTTCTGCAAGCGGTCCGAAAGGCTCTGGAGGCGGGTGACGTTGGCCTTGATGCGATCGTATTCGGCCATCTTGCGGCTGGATTCCAGCGCCTTGGTCTCCCATTCCTTGATGTTCTGTTCGAGGTTTTGAATCTGGAGCTTGATCGATTCGCGGCTGCTGGCGAGCTGTTCTTTGCTCTGCTCGCGCAAAATGCCGAGGAGTCCCTCCATGCGCTTGATCTCCTGATCCATCTTTTCCATTTTGGGATGCTTGTCCTTGAGATAGAGACCCCATTCCTTGCGCTCGGCCTTGAGAGCGAGGAGTTGTTCCTTGACCTTCTGATAACCAGCGGTGGCGCCACCCAAGTCGCCGCCACTCTTGCCGTCGCCGAGCTGGCCGGTCAATTTGGCGGCGGCCTCGGCGGCCTGATCAGCCGCCAGCAGGTCGGACAACTGATACTCCGTCTTCAGATCCGAGAGCCGGTTGTTGAGCTTGGCCAGATAACTGGCGGCGCTGTTCCCCTGTTCCTGCAGGAAGACGACATTGTTCTCCTTCTTGAATGCCAGTTCCTTCTCCAACTCCTGCTGGAGTTCGCCCTGCGGCCGGTAAATCTGCTCCCGGACGGCGGAAAGCGCCTCGTCGGTGGACTGCGCGCGCATTTCCTTTTTCACGGCAAGATATTCCTCCATCAACGCCTGCATGAAGCCCTGCGTGTAGGCCGGCTCGGTGCCCACCGCCTGAAGGATGAAGACGGCGGCGCGCGGCGCCTGAAGCACCTTCAACTGGACCGGGGCGCGTGAGAGATTGGGCTTGAGCAGCTTGACCCGCGTGTGCGCGCGATTCTGAATGAGTTCGCTGCGCATCAACTCGATCTGGGTGCCAAAGAAGTTTTGCAGTTCCTCGCGATACATGCCGCCCTCGGGTAGGCTCACCTTGCCGCTGACCCACATGCGCCCGAAGGAAACGTACGCCGGCGGCTCGGTCGAGATCAGGTAGCCCTGGATGCAAAGCGCCGCGCTGACGGTAAGCAGAGGAATCCACCAGAGCCGGATGAGCAGACGGCGGCAACGGTAGAGCTTGATGCGCAAGGTTGGGACAGGCGCCTTGCGCAGCGGGGACTTGGGGGATTCCTCCATAGCAGATCAGAAATTCACGAGACGTTGCGGGACGAAAATCAGGTCGTCCGGGCGGACCTGAAGGTCCTTGTCGGTGCGGCCCTTTTCGAGCACGTCCACCATGTTCAGTTCATAAATCTGGTTGGCACCGCCCTCCACCGCGGCCTTGCGGGTGAGCGTCACCTTCTTCTTGTTCGCGAATTCGCCGAACCCGCCCGCGCGCAGCAGCACCTTGCTGACGGTCAACACCTCGTCCACAGGAATCTCAACCGCGCCAGGGGTGCGCACCTGACCGTACAGATAAACCTTCCCTCGCGTGCGGCTGAGAGCGTCGATGCTGATGACGACCGTGGCCCGATGGTAATAGTCCTTTTCCAGAAGTGTCCGGGCCTCCCGCGCGAGTTGAATGCAGGTCTTATCGAGTGCCTTCTGCCGGCCGATGTAGGGAATTTCAACCTCGCCCGAGTCGGTGACGACCAGCGCCTTGGGTTCCTCGCGATCTTCCTGGACCCGGAAGCTAAGACGGTCGCCGGGGCTGAGTTTCTGTTTGTCATCCAGCAGTCGCATCACCGGAGGCAGATCGTCAATGGCCGCCGTATCGACAGAGGCGGCCGCCGGAGCCGCGGAGCCAGCCAGCACGACAACTGACGCGGCATTGGCCGGAGACACCCCCGCCGGAACACCCGCCGAGTCCGCGGATGAGGTAACTGGCGCACCCGCCGCCTGAACCGGTTGGGGACTGGCTTGGAGCGTTTCCTTGAGTCGTTGCCGGGCACGCTCGTAGGGATCTTCCGGTACTTGGGCGGGACTGGCGGCCCCGGTGGGCTGGGACTGCGCGTGCCCAACAATGGGACTGACGATGGACACTGCAATGGCAGCGATGAGCAGCGAGATTCTGGTTCGCATCAGCGTTTTCGACCGGTAACTATCGGCGTAGAATTACTTTTTCCGATCTGAAAGTCAATTTTTATGGCAGGACGCACCAGTTCGTGCGTCCGCAGGCCCGGATTTCGACGGATTTCACTTCTGACAATGCCAGTATGGCCCGGTGTTCAAAACAACCTCACACGGAAAGCAATTTCGTTGACTTTGTTCTCAGCCCGGCGAAAAATCTGCTCCATTCGACCACTTAGAACCGAACCGTCTTTTTGCAGAGACCAACATTTTATGAAGAACCTCATGCTCGTTCCGTCGCTCGTCTGCGCGCTGATCGCGGCAATATTCGTGGCGACCTCGCCGGCCGCCAGAGCAGCCGTTCAGCAGGGCGAGGCCGTTGCCGTCGCGGTCAAGGGTACGGCCGACTACACGGTCAACGGCCGGGACTGGCTCCCGCTGCGGGCGAATGACACTCTCAAACCCGGCGCGGAGATTCGCACGGCCGACGGAGCCTCGGTGGATTTGTTCCTCAACTACAACGGGCCGGTGGTCGCCGTGCAGCCGGGATCACACCTCGTGTTGTCGAAACTTGACCGCGAAGAAAAAGGCGACCAAGTCGTGACCGACACATTGCTGGAGGTGAAGAAGGGCGCGATCATGGGTTACGCACAAAAGATCGCGACCGGCTCGCGCTACGTCATCAAGACTCCTGAATCGGTGGTCACTGTCACCGGCACGCTCTACTACGTTTATGCCACCGGCTACGTCTATGTGCAGACCGGCGCGGTCGAGGTCAAATACAGCCCGCGCGGCGCTTCGCGTTTCAGCACATCGGCAGTCAACGTGCCCGAAGGTTTCTATCTCGCGCCGGGAGCGTCCACACCCACACTGACGCCGCCGCCAGTAGGCGACACGATCGTCGCCACGATCAGCACTTCCATCGGAAACGTTCGCCGCTTCAATCTCTCCCGCGGACGAAAGCTCGAAATCAAAGCCGTTGCTCCGGCCAGTCTCTGAGGCCCCAGTTGCACCGAAAATTTTAAGTGATACGTGCGTCCTCCAACGGGGTGCGCGGTTTTGATGTTCGGGTTGCCAGTCGCAACGAAACTTGCGCCAGTATCGCGGGTAGTGTGGTTCGTTTCTTCGGACAACGACCTTCTTACCGCGCGGCAGCCTTTTTTTCCATCATCGCCAGCTGTCTGGCGCTCACCACCGGCTTAACAAATGCGCAGGTACCCGCAGGTAGAACCTACCACACAGCAGTCTGGACCGGCACGGAGATGATCGTCTGGGGCGGGCGCGGTGTAACTGGACTATTCAACAACGGCGGCCGTTACAATCCGACAACCGGAGCGTGGACAGCGGTCACCACCAACGGCGCACCGGTCGCCCGCGAAAGCCACACCGCCGTGTGGACGGGGAGCGAGATGATCGTGTTCGGGGGAGTCGGCAGCCAAGGACAGTATTTTGCCGACGGCGCACGCTACAATCCGAGCCTCGATTCTTGGCTCCCGCTCCCGTCGTTGGGCGCGCCTTCTCCCCGGGGCTACCAGAAAGCTGTCTGGACGGGCAATGAGATGGTTCTGTGGGGCGGTTACTTCCTTGACGTGATCAACGGCGAAGTGTTCTTGGGAGACGGCGGGCGGTACTCGCCGACAGCGAACACTTGGACCACCATCTCCAGCAATGCCGCGATCTATCCGCGATGGAGCCATTCGATGGTGTGGACCGGGAGCAAGGCGATCATTTGGGGCGGGCGCGTTGATGACGGATTCTATGATCCATACAACGACGACTCGGGCGCCACATTTATCCCAACTCCGACCACGTGGCAGTCGACATCAACCAACAACACGCCTGGCTACCGTGCGAATCACACTGCCGTGTGGACCGGTTCCGACATGTTGGTTTGGGGCGGCGTCGCGAACACGGTGACCTGGTATCAGGACGGCGGACGTTACAACCTTTCGAGCAACACTTGGACCGCACTTTCGACATCGGGCGCGCCGTCCGTTCGTGAATCGCACACCGCCGTGTGGTCCGGCAGCGAGATGATCGTTTGGGGTGGCCGCGCCGGTTCCAGCTATCGTAACACTGGCGGGCGTTATGACTCCGCCGGCAATTCCTGGGCGAGCGTGTCCACCAGTGGCGCTCCGACCTCGCGAGAGAATCACACCGCCATCTGGACCGGCCGCGAGATGATCGTCTGGGGCGGCGACGCCGGACTCGGAATCTTCTTCAACTCGATGGGACGCTATCAGCCTGTGGCCGACGTCTGGGATGTTCCGCCGGTATGCAGCCTCAGTTCGCCCACCAACGGAGCCGCGTTCTCCGGCATCAGCAGCTTGCTGCTCTCGGCCGCCGCCGGCGACGCCGACGGCACCGTGGCCCACGTTGATTTTTTCGCCGACGGCGCGCTTCTCGGAACACGACTGACGCCGACCAATTCTGCCTACACTTTTCTTTGGGCAGGGCCGGCCTCCGGCGCGCACGCGCTCACGGCCGTCGCCGTCGACAACCTCGGCATCGCGACCACCTCCGCGCCGGTCAACGTCACCATCACCGCCGCGTTGCCGCCGATCGTTTCGCTGAGCTCGCCCTCGTCCAACGCCATCTTCCCCGAATTCACGAGCATCAATCTCACGGCCGCCGCGTCCGATCCCGACGGCATGGTGACTCAGGTTGTCTTCTACGCGGATTCGACCCTGATCGGCAGCGATGCCATCTCGCCGTACTCCTTCGTCTGGAGCAACGTCCCGCCCGGCGTCTATTCGCTCACTTCACGCGCGTACGACAACAGCGGAATGATCTCCACCTCCGCGCCGGTGGACATCATCATCAACGCGCTCCCACTGGTCGGCCTCACCAATCCCGCCGCCAGCGCGAAAGTCCTGTTCAACGCGCCGGTTCAGGTCGGCGCCACGGCGTCTGACACCGACGGCTCCGTGACACAAGTGGCCTTCTTCGCCAACGGCTCGCCGCTCGGCACCACGACGAATTCCCCGTACAGCGCGACTTGGAACAACAGCTCCCTCGGATTCTTCACCCTCACCGCCGTCGCCACCGACAATCGCGGCATGAGCCGCACCTCCGCGCCCGTGACCGTCGAGTCCGTCCTCAAACCGACCCTCGCCGTGGCGACCAGCCCCGGCAGCCTGCAGATCAGCCTCACCGGCGGCCAGACCAACCGCAGCTACCGTGTCGATTACTCGCCTGACCTCGCGTCATGGTTCCCGCTGGCGACCAACATCGCGAGCAACGGCACGATGACCATCGTCGATTCTCCGCCGACGAACGTCTTCCGTCGTTTCTATCGCGCCGTGCCGTGATGAAGTCGCACGCCTAGGAATCGGCGCGCCCCCGTGGTAGGATGCCCGCGTTTTGAATCCCGCAGCGACAGCACAACGCACGACCGTTTCACCGAAGCACCTCTGGATCGGTGCCGGCGTGCTTGGCGGCGCGGTGTGGCTCGCGCTCTTCAATCACCTCCGCGTCGAGTGGACGGTCAATCCACAATACAATTACGGCTGGGGTGTGCCGCTGCTCGCGGCGTATCTGTTTTCGCGGCGCTGGCCGGACCGCCCCGAACCTGCGCCGCCGCAATCGCGCGCCGCGGCAATCGCAGGGTTGATGGCGCTCGGCATCCTGCTCCTGCCGTTGCGTCTCTTCGCGGAGGCCAACCCCGACTGGCGCCTGGTGAGTTGGGCCTCCGCGCTGACCATCGCCAACCTGACGGGACTGGCGGTGTGGTTCATCGGAGGCGCGCGGTGGCTCCGGCATTTTCTCCCGCCGCTCGCATTCCTGCTGCTCGCCGTGCCGTGGCCGAGTGGAATCGAAATGCCGCTGATCGACAAGCTCATGGAATCCGTCGCCGCGCTGACGGTGGAGGTGCTCAACTGGCTCGGCGTGCTGGCGCGCCAGCGTGGCAACCTCATCGAGTTGACCTCCGGCATCGTCGGCATCAACGAAGCGTGCAGCGGCGTGCGTTCCCTCCAATCCACGCTGATGATCTCGATCTTTCTCGGCGAACTCTACCGCTTCCCGGTCGCGCGCAGGCTCGCGTTGCTCGCCAGCGGCGTGGCGCTCGCCTTTGCGCTCAATGTCGGCCGCTCTTTCTTTCTCACGTGGATGTGCGTGCGCTCGGGCAGCAGTTCGATCAACACGTGGCACGATCCGGCGGGCTTCGTCGTGTTCGGCCTTTCGTTCACCGGCCTGCTGGCGCTGTGTTTCTGGCTGCGCGGAAAAAGTGTTGAATCCGCAGATGAACCTCTCCGCGTCGTCAGTCACCCGCGCCCGCCGCCGCTGAAGTTTCTGATTTCTGCTGCGGTGTGGTTGCTCTGCGTTGAACTTGGCACGGAGGCCTGGTATCGCGCGCACGAACGTCAGACCCGCGCCAGTCCGGGCTGGACGGTTGCGTGGCCCGCGGCGGCGCCGCAATTCAAGCTGCAGCCCGTCGCCGAGGAAACGCGGCGCATTCTCCGCTACAGCGATGGCGGCTCCGCATCATGGGCCGATGCGACGGGCAGCGAGTGGCTCGGATTCTTCTTCCGCTGGAAACCCGGACGCGCCTCGGCGCAACTGGCGCGCCGCCACACGCCCGATGTCTGCCTGACCGCCACCGGCGTCCAGCTTGTTGCCGAGCACGGCGTGGCGACGGTTTCACTCGGCGAGCTCCAGATTCCGTTTCGCACCTACACGTTCGAAATGCGAAAGCGGCAGCTCTACGTTTTCTACTGCGTCTGGGAGGATCGCATTCTCGGCGGGTCTCGCGACCTGAGCACCGATCCGAATGAGCGCAGCAGCCGCATCGCCGCAGTGCTGGCCGGCCGGAGGCATCTGGGGCAACAGGTGCTTGAGGTGGCCATTGTCGGGCCGCAGGATGTCAACGCGGCCCGCCAGCAACTGACCGCGGAGTTGCAGCGCATCATCCATCCGGCACCGGCGCGCTCGTTCGCCGCGCAATTGCCAACCGCGCCCGCACCGCGATAAGCTGTGAGCCGATTGAATTCATGAGCGAAGGCACTTCGATTTTCCTCTCGTTGACCCCGAAGCGGATTGTGTGGATCTGCGTCGCGCTCGTTCTGGTGGTGGGCGGGGGCTTCTCGGCGCGGCCGGCTTACCGGCAGATCAAGAAATGGCGCGCGCAACGTCTGGCCGCCGAAGGCGAAGCATTGCGCGCGGCGAACAGTTGGGAGCCAGCCTTGCGCAAAGCCCAGCAGGCGCTTCAGTTGAGTTCCGCGGAAACCAGCTCGCTCCGGCTCATGTCGCGCGTGCTCGCGCATTTTGGCCACGAACAGACACTGCCCTACTGGCGTG
>DATDFH010000288.1:0-4669 GCA_036522715.1 Verrucomicrobiia bacterium | reverse complement strand
GATCACGTCGCCCGGGCCCCAGACGATGGCCTTCTGATTGACGATATCAATGACGCCCTCGAAATTCTCCTCCGCGCCAATCGGCAGAAAGATCGGGTAGGCATACGCGCCGAGTTTTTTGCGCATGTCGTTGAGCGCGTTTTCAAAATTCGCGCCCGTGCGGTCCATCTTGTTGACGAACGCGATGCGGGGGACTTTGTATTTCGTCGCCTGACGCCAGACCGTTTCCGATTGCGGCTGCACGCCCGCGACGCCGCAGAACACCGCGACCGCGCCGTCCAGCACACGCATCGAGCGCTCGACTTCCGCCGTGAAATCCACGTGGCCTGGCGTGTCAATGATGTTCACCCGATGTGGCACGCCGGCGAACGATTTGTAAAGTCCCTCTTCCTTTTTCTGCGTCCAGAAGCACGTCACCGCCGCGGACGTGATCGTGATGCCGCGCTCGCGTTCCTGCTCCATCCAGTCCGTGACGGTGTTGCCGTCGTCCACGTCGCCGATCTTGTGGATCAGGCCGGTGTAAAAGAGGATGCGCTCGGTCGTCGTGGTTTTGCCCGCGTCAATGTGCGCGGCGATGCCGATGTTGCGAGTGCGTTCGAGCGTGTACTCGCGCTTGGGCGAGTTCGGCCCGGTCGCAGTTTTCGGTTTTTCTTCCACTGCTTGCATCTTGATTCAGGCGATAAAAAACGCCCCGAGCCTCATCAGCCAATCGGAGCGGTGTGAATTATATCCTACCAACGGAAATGTGCAAATGCCTTGTTGGCCTGCGCCATCTTGTGGACGTCGTCACGTTTGCGAATCGCGCCGCCCTGGCCTTGATAGGCCTCCATGATTTCAGCGGCGAGCGCTTCGCTCATCGGTGTGCCCTTCCGGGCGTCGGCAAAATCCACAATCCATCGCAACGCCAGCGCCGCCTGCCGGTCGCTCGGCACTTCGAGCGGCACCTGGTAAGTCGCGCCGCCCACGCGGCGGGGCTTGGTTTCGATGCGCGGCTTGGCGTTGTCCACCGCGCGCTGCAAAATCTCGACCGGATTGCTCGCGGGATTCTTCGCCGAGATGGTATCGAACGCACCATACACGATGCGTTGCGCGGTGCTTTTCTTGCCGCTCGTCATGACGGTGTTCACCAGCCGCGACACAATCGCGCTGTGAAATTTCGCGTCTTTGATCACCGGTCGCCGGCCTGCTTGTCGTCTGCGGGACATGAGTTCGTTAAATCGTTAAAGGTTGAATCGTTGAATCGTCACGCGGCGGCTGGAGCGTTCGCGGTGGCCACAGCAGCTGCGGCTTTGCCTTCCTTCGGGCGTTTGACGCCATACTTCGATCGGCTCACGCGGCGCTTCTCCACGCCGGCGGCGTCGAGCGTGCCGCGCACGATGTGATACCGCACTCCCGGCAAATCCTTCACGCGTCCGCCGCGCACGAGCACGATCGAGTGCTCCTGCAAATTGTGTCCCTCGTCAGGAATGTAGGCGATGACCTCGTAACCGTTCGTGAGGCGCACCTTGGCGACCTTGCGCATCGCCGAGTTGGGCTTCTTGGGCGTGCGCGTCATGACCTGAATGCACACGCCGCGCCGGAACGGCGAGCCTTCCAAGGCCGGGGCCTTGGACTTGTATTTCAATTTGTTGCGGCCCTTGCGGACCAGTTGATTGATTGTCGGCATGTGCGCTTAAAAATGTCTCCGTTTCGCCGGCGTTTCGCAGCCGGAGAAACGGAGCGCGGATATTAGCAAAGGAATTCCACGTTGCAACTGGTTTTTGACCCGTTTTAGCTCGCGCTCAACAGTGGATTTTCCTCGAGGGGCGCGGCTTCCTCGGCCGGTGGCTCTTCTTCCTCAACGATTTCCACGAGCGGCTTGATGCGCGACTTGCGATGCAGGTCGAAGCCCGTACCCGCCGGGATGATGTGGCCCATGATCACGTTTTCCTTGAAGCCGCGCAGGTAATCAATCCGCGAGCGCGTCGCCGCCTCGGTCAGCACGCGCGTCGTGTCCTGGAAGCTCGCGGCGCTGAGGAACGATTCCGTTTCAAGCGACGCCTTCGTGATGCCGAGCAACACGGGCGAGGCTTCGGCGGGTTTGCCGCCCATCTTGTCCACGCGCTCGTTCTCGGCCTCGAACTCCAGCTTGTCAATCTGCTCACCCCACAGGAACGTCGTATCGCCCGGTTCGGTGATGCGAACCTTGCGCAACATCTGGCGCACGATGATTTCGATGTGCTTGTCGTTGATCGTCACACCCTGCAGGCGATAGACCTCCTGCACTTCGTTGACGAGGTGCTCCTGCAATTCCTGCGGGCCGCATACTTCGAGAATTTCGTGCGGATCAATCGGGCCTTCGGTCAACTGCTGGCCTTTCTTCACATAGTCGCCCTTGAAGACGATGACGTGTTTGCCGATCGGGATGAGGTGTTCCTCTTCCAACTGCGTCTGCGGTTCTTTGATGAGGATGCAGCGTTTGCCGCGCACGCTCGGACCGAAGTCAACGATGCCGTCAATCTTCGAAATCTCCGCCGCGTCCTTGGGCCGGCGCGCCTCGAACAACTCGGCCACGCGCGGCAGACCGCCGGTGATGTCCTTCGTTTTGGCCGTTTTGCGCGGCGTCTTGGCCATGAGCGTGCCAGCTACGATCTTGTCGCCTTCGGCCACGACGATGTGAGCGCCCGACGGGATTGGATAATTTGCCGCGACCTCGCCGTTGTCGTCCATGATGATGATTTGCGGGTGCAAATCCTCCTTGTGTTCGATGATGACCATCGCTTCCTGCGCGGTCGTCTCGTCCACTTCCTGTTTCATCGTAACGCCTTCGATGATGTCGTGGAACTTCACCTTGCCGGCTTTCTCGGAAAGAATCGGCACGTTGTAAGGATCCCACTGAACAAACGTGTCGCCCTTCTTCACCTTCCCGCCGTCGGCGATCGAAATGACCGCGCCAATGACGACGGTGTGGTTCTCCAACTCACGGCCATCGTCCCCTAGAATTGAAACCGTGCTGTTCTTGTTGAGAACGATGTTGTTGCCGTCTTCGAGCGTCACCTTGCGGACGTCGTTGTAGCGGATCGTGCCATCGTGCTTGGATTTGATTTGCGGCACCTTGAACTGCGCCGCCGCCGTGCCGCCGATGTGGAACGTCCGCATCGTGAGTTGCGTGCCAGGCTCGCCAATGGACTGCGCGGCAATGATACCGACCGCTTCGCCGAGCTTGACCGGCAGGCCGGTGGCGAGATTGCGGCCGTAGCAATTAATGCAGATGCCGTGCTTGCTTTCACACGTGAGCACGGAGCGAATCTTCACCTTCTCGACCAGCGCGTTCTCGATGGCCTTGGCTTTGACCTCGTCAATTTCCTCGTTCGCGTGGACGAGCACTTCCTTCGGGTTGATCGGGTTCGTGATGTCATCGCACGAGAAGCGGCCCACGAGGCGGTCGCTCAGTTTCACGACTTGATCCTCGCCCTCGTAAATCGCCTGCACCCAGATGCCGTTCGTTGTGCCGCAATCCTGCTGACGGATGATCACGTCCTGCGAAACGTCCACGAGCTTGCGCGTCATGTAACCGGAGTCGGCGGTCTTGAGCGCGGTGTCGGCGAGACCTTTGCGCGCGCCGTGCGTCGAGATGAAATACTCCAGCACCGTGAGGCCCTCCCGGAAGTTCGAGAGAATCGGCTTCTCGATGATGTCGCCGCTGGGCTTGGCCATGAGGCCGCGCACGCCGGCAAGCTGGCGCACTTGCTGGCGGTTGCCGCGCGCACCGGAGTCCACCATCAAGTAAACCGGATTGAACTCCTTCTTGCCCTGGTTCTGTTCGAGCGTTTTGAACATGACGCTCGCGATCTGATCGGTCGCGTGCGTCCAGATGTCCACGATCTTGTTGTAGCGTTCACCGGACGTGATGACGCCCTTGCGATGCTGCTTCTCGACTTCCTTGATCTTCTTTTGCGCGTCGTCAATTTCCTGGTCCTTCTCCTTCGGAATGATCATGTCGTCAATGCCGATGGAGACGCCCGCCTTCGTGGCTTCGCGGAAGCCGAGTTCCTTGAGCTTGTCGAGCATCGTGACGGTCTTTTCGTGGCCGCAAACCTTGTAGCAGCGCCAGATCAAATCGCCGAGCTGGCTCTTGCCCGCGGCCTTGTTGAAGAAACCCAGCTCGTCCGGCCAGATTTCGCTGAAGATGACGCGGCCCACGGTCGTGACGATGACCTTGTTCTTTTCGTCGCCGTATTCGGTCTTGCGTCCGAAGTCGGGATTCGCGAGGCGCACGCGGTCGTGCGTCTTGAGTCCGCCGTCGGCGTAAGCGAAGAGCACTTCGGTCTTCGAGCCGAACAATTGGAGCGTCTTGGTATCCCCCGGCGTAGGCGTGCGCGGTTCAGCCGTGAGGTAATAGCAACCCAGCGTGATGTCCTGCGTGGGCGTGATGATCGGCTTGCCGGATGACGGCGAGAAAATATTGTTCGACGCCATCATTAACAGGCGCGCTTCCATTTGCGCCTCGACGGAGAGCGGCACGTGAACGGCCATCTGGTCGCCGTCGAAGTCCGCGTTGTAAGCGGTGCAGACCAGTGGATGAATCCGGATGGCCTCGCCTTCGATGAGCTGCGGCTCGAACGCTTGCACCGAGAGCCGGTGCAACGTCGGCGCGCGGTTCAGCAACACCGGATGGCCGCGCGTGACT
>DATDFH010000287.1:0-5690 GCA_036522715.1 Verrucomicrobiia bacterium | reverse complement strand
CGCGGCGTCAGGACGTGCGGTGGTCGCAACCGGTCAGCGAGCCGAAGTTCGCGGCGTTTGCCGCGTGGGTGGAGCGGTTCAAGAGCGGCGCGGGGTCGGAGGAGGAGGGAATCAACCTTGCCACCGCGAGGCGCGAGGAACTGGCGCGATTGATCCGCGAGAACCCGCAGCGCGCGCTCGAACTGGCCGTGCCCGCGTCGGTGCGGGGCCAATTGCCCGCGGCGGTGCTGGCGTTGCTGGAGCAGCCCATCGATGGACGGGGCGACTTGACGTTGATGGCCGCGTTGCCGGAGCCGGGCAAGGCGCCGGAACGGCCGGCGAATTCGCGCTACGCCATCGTTGACGGGCAGAAGTTCAACGCATTCGTGTTCGGCCGTCGGCTCGGCCAGCCGACGCGGTGGGACATTCCCTTGCACGGCGTCGCACTCGGCAAAGACGTGGCGCTGGATGATTCGCCGGTGCGCGTGCTCGAACCGGCTGAGGCTGCTGTTGCAAAGGCCGCGCTGCCGGCGGACCCGGTGTGTTCATTTTCCGGCCTCGTCACGACGGCGAACAACTCCGAGGTCGCACTCGATGTCGGTGGTTCGACGATATTCCTTTGCAGCCCGGAACACGCAGCGCACCTGGCCGCTTCGTTGGCGGAAACCGAAAACCTTTTGCCCATTGGCGCCGGTGATCCGGCCAAAAGCAACACGACCGATTACCGGCAGAACGGCAACCGCAAGATCCTGCTGATCCGCGTGGACTTCTCCGATTATCCGGGCGGATCGATGACCGACACCGAAGGCACCAACTGCATCACCAGCCTGGTGAACACGTTTTCCAACTGGTCTTACGGGCGGTTGATCGTCGCTGACGCCGGCGCGGGGTCGGACGTGACGCCGGTCCTGCGGATGCCGCAGAGCAACGCCGGTTACAATGGCAACGACGGTCAGCTCCAGACCGACGCGCGGGCGGCGGCGCTCTCGAACGGCTTCGATTACGCGACCTACGACCTCGATGCGGTCTGCTTCGCGGGTAACACGCCGAACTGGGGCTACGGCGGACTGGCTTACGTGGGCACACGTGGCGTGTGGCTGCACACCACCGGCTTGTCCGGCAACGCCGGCATCGGCACGCACGAATTCGGCCACAACTTCGGACTCAACCACGCCAACTATTACAACGCGCCGTTCAATTCCGTCATCGCCGGCGGCGGCAGCAACGACGAATACGGCGACCCGTTCGACACGATGGGTTCGGCCTCGACGAACAACACCTACAGCGCGCGCCAGAAACAATACCTCGGCTGGCTCACCAACGGCGGCGGCCTCACCGAGTGGGTGAGCGTGACGAGCGGCTCGACGACCAACCGCGTCTATGCCCACGACGAAGTGCAGGCGCCCGGATTGCTCAAGGGTATCCGCATCACCCGCGACACCGGACTCGCAAACGACAAGATTTATTATTGGGTCGAGTATCGCACGACCAAGACCAACCACTGGCTCGACAATGGCGCGGGGTTGCGTTGGGCCGGCTCGGGCAATGAGCGGCCTGAGTTGCTCGACACGACGCCGGAGACGCTTTACGGCAAGGACGATTCGTCGATCGCGATCGGGCGCACCTATTCCGACACCAATTACGACATCCACATCACGCCCATCGGCAAGGGCGGTACTACCCCGCAATCCCTCGACGTGGTCGTGAACTACGGTCCGTTCCCCGGCAACCAGCCGCCGACGCTCGCCCTCACAGCGCCGGCGACAAACGCGGCGACGGGCGTGTCATTGAGTTTCACCGCCACCGCGAGCGATCCCGACGGCGACGATCTGGCGTACTACTGGAATTTCGGCGACGGCTCCGCCGGCGACAACAACCAGACCAACATCAGCCACAGTTGGAGCAGCACGGGCAATTACGTGGTGCAATGCACCGTCAGCGACATGAAGGGGCGGTTCGCGATGAACTCCGTGCTGGTGAAGATCGGCAACCCGAATACTTACACGATCAGCGGCAACGTCCGCCTCCACGATCTGCCGGTGGCCAATGTGCGCGTCGCGGCCGACAGCACACACTACGCTTACAGCGACAGCGACGGGACCTATACGATCACCGGCTTCGCCAACGGCACCACCAACACGCTCAGCGCGTCGTTGGAGAGCCACAACTTCATCACCGATTATGGTTCGACCAATCGCGCCGTCGTCGGGCCGAGCACGAACAACCTCAACTTCCTCGGCGGTGTGCCGCTCCTCAACGGCCTGGTCGCGCGCACGATGAACTGGAACACGACCAACACGCCGATGTTTTTCTGGACTTACGATTTCGAGAACGCCGGCTCGAATCTCATGGTGAGCGCATTCAGTGGCAACACCAACCTGATGCCCGACAGCGGCATCACCTTGTCCACCACCGGCACCAACCGCATCCTTACTCTCAAACCTGCCACAAATCAGTCCGGCACCGTGACCAACTTCATCGTCGTGGCCGACCTCGACGGCTACTCGAAGACGAACACGTTCGTCCTCACGATCAACCAGCCGCCGGTGCTGACCACCACGAGCGCCACCGGCGCCGAGGACAACGCCATCGACATCGACTTGTGGTCGCGCTCGACCGACAACAACCCGGTCAGCACCGCCGACAGCAACACGCTCTTCACCGTCACTGGCGCAAGCAACGGCACGGTCACGCTGCTCACCAACCGCACGGCGCATTTCGTGCCCAACGTGGATTACTTCGGCCCGGCATCGTTCACCTTCACCGCGACCGACAAGGGTTACGACCCGACGCTGCTGCTCTACTACGATTTCGATTCCGGCTCGTCCAACGACCGTTCCGGCAACGCGCGAACCGCCACGCTCGACAAGGACGGCACGGGCAACTACCAGTTGGTCACCAACGCCGCGCCGCCGTCGCTCGCGCCGTTCGATCTCGTGACCCTCGACCTGACCGACAACGGCAACAGCAACTCCGCGCGGCTCTACCGCACCATCCCGAGCGGCGAATACAACTTCAACAACGCCGACTGGACGTTCGCCTGCTGGTTCCGACGCGACACTGTCGTCAATGATGACCTTCTCTTCCACATCGGCATCGGCGACGCCGCCGGCAACGACGGCCACGAGCTTTACGCCTACCTCGCGACGAGCAATAACTCGGTGCGCCTCCGTCACTACGACGCCAGCAGCGTGCTCGACATGAACCTCAGCACCCCGGCCACCGCTCTCCCCAACGAGTGGCACCACCTCGCCGTGACCTTCGACCGCACCAACTCCAGCAAGGGCGATTTCAAGCTCTACTTCGACGGTGCGCTTGCGGCCTCGACCAACGGCATCACGCTGGGCATGACGCAGACGAACATCGTCTTCGGCGGCCACGACAACACGAACAACACGCACCGCTGGTTCAGCGGCGCGCTTGATGAAGTGGCAGTGTGGAAGGTCGCGCTGACCTCAAACCAGGTGGATTTCCTTCAGGACCACATCGTCGCGCACCTGGGCGGGTTGAGCCGGAGCACGAACATTTCGCTGACTTTCACCGCCGTGAATGACGCGCCCACGCTTTCGAGCATTGGCAATTACCAGATTCCTGAGGACTCATTCGCCGGGCCGATTGCTTTCACGATTGGCGACGTGGAAACGCCGGCATCGAATCTCGTCGTCAGCGTCAGTTCCTCAAATACCAACCTCGTGCCCAACGCGACGAACAATCTCGTCCTTGGCGGCAGTGACGCGTCACGCACGTTGAGAATCTATCCGGCCACCAACCAGAATGGCGTCGCGACGATCACCGTCAGCACCGGGGACGGCGTGGCGGTGACCAACCGTTCGTTTACGTTCACCGTCACCCCGGTGAATGACCCGCCCACGCTGCTGCCGTTGCCGGCACATTACACGTATCCGGGCGTGCCGGTGTCGTTCGTCGTGTCGGCAACGGATCTCGAAACGAACACGTGCATGTTCAGTCTGGTCAACCCGCCCGCCGGAGCGACGGTGGATGCGGCCACCGGCCTCATCACCTGGACGCCGGACAATTCTCAGCTGGGAAATTTCGTTCTCCTCGCGAGGGCCACCGACAACGGCGCGCCCAACCTTTCCGGAACGAACGGTTACTCCATCACCGTCTTCGAGGCGATGTCGAAAACCAACGTGATGGATCTGGTCAACGGTGATTGGACGATTTCGTGGAATTCCATTCCCGGGCGCACCTATCGCGTGCAATACAAGGACAGCCTCTATGACGCGACGTGGAGCGACCTGCCCGGCGACGTGATCGCCACCGGCACCGTCTCCTCGAAGACCGACGCCGTGGGTGCATTAACCTGCCGGTTCTATCAGATCCTCCTGTTGCCGTAGTCGCTCCTCCCTTTTTACTCGTTCTCTTGCTCATACTCTCTCCACCGTGTAGCGCCGAGTAAGAGCAAGAGAACGAGTAGGAGTAAGAAGGGAAAACTCAGCCTCGCCCGAGGCGACTTCGCATGAATAGCACACTGGAGCGTCACGTTTATTACTCACCATGACTCACGAAACGGCCTCCGCGAGCACTCGTCGCAATTTCCTGAAAACTTCCTCTGCTGCCGTCGGCGGCGCGCTTGCATCTTCACTCGCCTTTCCATCGGTCGTCTCCGCAGCGGGCGCGAGTGACAAACTCAAGATCGGTTTCGTCGGCTGCGGCGGGCGCGGCACGGGCGCCGCGAAGCAGGCCCTCAGCGCCGACAGCAACGTCGAGCTTTACGCGATGGCCGACGTGTTCCCGGAGAAACTGGAGAAGAGTCTCGAAACCTTGAAGGGCCAGTTCCCGGATCAACCGGCGAAGTTCAACGTGGCGAAGGAACGCCAGTTCATCGGCCTCGATGCTTACCACAAGGTGATCAACTCCGGCGTGGATGTGGTGATCCTGACCACACCGCCGGGATTTCGTCCGATCCAGTTCAAGGCCGCGATCGACGCGGGCAAACACGTCTTTCTCGAAAAGCCGATGGCCACAGACGCGCCCGGCGTGCGTTCGGTGATGGAGAGCGTGAAGAAGGCGAAGGAGAAGAAACTTGCCGTCGTGGCGGGTTTCTGCTGGCGTTACGACGCTGCGCGCCGCGCCGTCTTCCACGAGATCCACAACGGCCGCATCGGCGCGATCAAGGCGCTCTATCACACTTATCTCACCGGCCCGGTGAAGCCGATGCCACCCGCCGACACACGCCCCGCCGGCATGAGCGATGTCGAGTGGCAGGTGCGCAACTGGTACAACTTCACGTGGCTCTCTGGCGACGGCCTCGTCGAGCAGGCGATCCACAGCATCGACAAGATGGCGTGGGCGATGAAGGATCAGGTGCCGTTCAAGTGCACCGCCGTCGGTGGCCGCATGACGCCAAACTACGAGGGCAACATCTACGACCACATCGAGGTGAACTACGAATGGGAGAACGGAGTGCGCGGGTTCATGGCGCAGCGGCAGATTCCCTTCTGTCATGCCGAGACCAAGGACACCATCTTCGGCACCCGGGGTAATGCCTACATTGGCCGCCGCGGAAGCGCGCCCGTTGAAATCACTGGCGACAAGCCGTGGAAGTTTTCCGACCGTGCGCCCGACATGTATCAGGTCGAGCACGACGAATTTTTCGCCAGCATCCGTGCCGGCAAGCCGCTCAACGACGGCGACCGCATGTGCACCAGCACGATGATGGGCATCATGGGCCGCATGGCCGCTTACAC